>DASTVH010000351.1:0-4118 GCA_035759195.1 Candidatus Limnocylindrales bacterium | reverse complement strand
GAGGACGCGGATCCCGAAGCCCTCGCTCTCGCCGGCCGCGACGCCCTCGACCCGTCCCGACTTGATGGCGATCGATTCGTCCTCGCGCCGGACGACCCGGACATCGGCGTAGCTCGCACCGAGCTGGGCGGCCGTGTCGAGCGCGCGGTCGGTGAAATCTCGCATTGGGGACGCGAAGGGTAGCAGAGGCCCTCGGCCGCGACCCTTGGGCGGATTCCCTATCGCCGTGCGCGATCAGCCCACGAGCTGCTCGAAGAGGTGGTCGAGCTCGACGGCCGGGTCGTCGCAGACGCCGGTGTGGACCTCCGAGGGCTGGATAACCGTGCTCGACGGGGCGACGAGCCAGTGGAAACGCTCGCCGATCCCCAGCCGGGCCATCGGTCCCGCGGAGGCGTCGCCGGCCGCGATCCGCTCGACCGCCGCGAGGTGGGCCCGGATCGTCGCCGCGTCGACGTCCGGAGCGAGGGCGCGGAGGCGGGCCTCGTCGAGCCCGACCCGGGCCGCCAGGAACCGCCGCGGCCGGCAGAGCAGGATGACGCCGGCGTTCATCGACTCGCCGCGTTCGACGCGCGGGACGACGCGGACGACCGCGTACTGGAACTGGTGGCGGGCCTCAGGCACAGCTTCGGGCACGGTCGGCCTCCTCGACGAATGCGCGGCGGGCCTCGAGCCGGGTCAGCAGGTAGGTGACGTACGCCCGCCGCTGGGCGTCGGCGCCGTTGACGACGTGCGCGTCGTCGTGCCGGGCGACTCCGCCGTCGGCCAGCCACTCGTCGGGGATCTCGGCGACGAGCTCGGCGAGCAGCGTTTCGTCGATCCGCGGCGCGAGGCGCTCGTCGGCGGCCGCGATCGACGAGGCCACGGGCAACAGGACGTGTTCCGAGGTCCGCTCGAACGGGCGCCTGGCGTGCTCGTCGGGATCGCGCCACGTGTGGTGGACGTAGAGGGCGGCGCCGTGGTCGATGAGCCAGGTCCGGCCGTGCCAGACGAGCAGGTTCGGGTTCTTCGCCGAGCGGTCCGGGTTCGTCACGAACGCGTCGAACCAGACGACGTCGGCCGCCCAGTCCGGGTCGGAGACGTGGTCGGCGGCCGGGTTGAACGTCAGAGAACCCGGCAGGAAGTCGAGCCCGAGGTTCCGCCCCACGCTCGCGACGAGCAGGTCGTGGATCTCCTCGTGCGGCTCGGCGTCGGCGATCCCGGCGTCGAGGTCGACCGTCACGATGTCCGGCACCAGCAGCCCCAGCGCCCGGCCGATCTCCCCGGCCAGCCACTCCGCGACGAGGGCCCGCGGACCCTGGCCGGCCCCGCGGAACTTCACGACGTAGAGCCCGTCGTCGTCAGCCTCGACGAGACCGGGCAGGGAGCCGCCCTCGCGGAACGCGGTGACGTATCGGGTCGCCCGGACGGCCCGCAGGCGCCGGCGCGGAAGCGTCCCGGTCACCGTCCGGCTTCGCTGACCGCCCCCGCCCGCATCCCGACCGCTTCGATTGCCGCCGCCGCCCTCGTGACGCCGTCACGTGCCTGGATCTCGCGGGCGATCGCGGCCATCCGGGCCGACAGCGAGCCGTCGAGCAGGCGGTCGATCGCGCCGGTCAGCTCGGCGTCCTCGAACGCGTACGTCGCGAGCCGGACGCCGAATCCGGTCTCGTCGACGCGCTGGGCGTTGTCGTACTGGTCCCAGAAGAGCGGCAGGACGACCATCGGCTTGCCGAAGTGGAAGGCCTCGGTCGTCGTGTTGTTGCCGCCGTGGGTGATGACGAGGTCGACGAGCGGCAGGAGCCTGGTCTGGGGCAGGAACTCGGCGCCCCACATGTTCGGCGCCAGCTCGTACTCCGCGTGCTGGGGACCCTTCGAGACGATGTAGCGGTGGGGCGTCTCGGCGAGGACGGCGACGAGCCGCTTCATCAGCTCGACGTCGGCGCTCCCGAGCGAGCCGAGCGAGAGGTACACAAGGCGGCTGCCGGCCGGCCGGTCGGTGATGAGCGACGGAAGCTCGACGTCGGCGTCGGTCTGGCGGACGCTCGAGTCGAGGCGGACCCAGCGATCGTCGAGCGGCCGGCGGTCGGTGTAGTCGACGACCTCCGGATAGACGTAGAGCCCGAGGTCGGGCTCGGCGGGCATGAACTCGAGGTCGGGCAGGGCCGGACCGCCGTTCGATCGGACGAACTCGTCGAACGCCTGCCACATGGCCCGGTGCGTCCGGTCGTATTCGGCGCGGAAGGCCGCCCACTCGGAGCGGTCGTCGGAGGGCAGGCCCGAGTAGGCCGGCGGGATGTCGGGGCCCGGGATCTCGAGCGGGTTGCACGAGATGATCCGGACGAAGGGTGCCCCGGCCGTCACGAGGGCCGGGAAGCAGACGACATTGTCCTCGACGATCACGTCGGGCTTCTGGCGGGCGATGATCTCGCGGAGCTGGGGCTCGCAGTAGATCGCGCCGTCGATGAGGGCCTGCCAGGTCGGCTGCATGAACGTCGCGAGCTGGTCGATCGTCGGCTTGCGGAACTCGGGCGCCGTATCGCGGATGAAGTCCTTCCAGAACTGACCGGCGTCCTGCTCGGCGGGCTCGCCCTCCTCCGACGGCTCCGGCGGTGGGGCGAGGTCGACGAGGTCCTCGACGAAGCCGAGCGGCTCCAGTCGGCCCCGCCAGGACGCCTCCGCCGCGAACACCACCCGATGGCCGCGGCGCCGCAGGACGTCGCCGATCCCGACGCAGTTGTTCGTCGGGCCGTAGGCCGACTCCGGCATGAACAGGACGGTGAGCGGCTGCGCCATCATGCTCCTCGTGGAACGGCTGACCGAGATCGTCGCGCAATCGTACGAGACCGATGCGGACCTGCTGGCCGCGTTGCGCACCTCGTGGCCGCCGCGGCAGGCGGGGGTGGCCCAGGAATCCGGGCCGGGCGGCTACCGACCGGTCGAGTTCGGCGGCCTCGAGCCGGCCGGCGCGGTCCGCCTGACGGATCGGTTCGCGGTGGCCCTGGCCGGCGAACCGGGTGGCGCGTTCGCCGTCGCCCCGGTCGTCCGCGACGGCGACGGGTGGCGACGGGCCGTCGCCGGCGACGGCGTGAGCGCGTTCGTGGCCGGTGTACCGATGGCGTCGGAGCGACCGGTCGGCGTCGACCAGACGCACGAGTCGATCGTGGTCGGCGAGCGGGCGATCGTGAAGTGGTTCCGGCGGGCCGGCCCGGGGTCGTCGCGCGCCGCGACGCTTCTCGCCCACCTCGCCGCGGTCGGGTTCGACGGAATCCCGGCGCACCTCGGATCGATCGCCTGGCGGTCGCCGTCGGGCGCCGACCTCACGCTGGCCCAGGGCGACGCGTTCCTGCCCGGCGCGCGGGACGGCTGGGAGTGGTGCGTCGAGCGGGCCCCGGACGATCCCTCGGTGGGACGGGAGCTGGGCGATCTCGTTCGCCGGATGCACGCCGCGCTGGCCGAGCCTTCACCGGTGATCGCGGAGCCTCGGGCCCTATGCCGCCCGGCCGACGTCGCTCGCTGGCGCGCCGCAGCGCTGGCGACGCTCGGCGAGGCGATCGGGCTGACCGCCGACGCCGCGCTGCACGCGTGGGAGCCGGCGATGCGGGCGGCGATCGAGGCGCTCGAGACGGTTGGCGGCGTCGAGGTCCAGCCGGTCCACGGCGACCTCCACGTCGGCCAGGTCCTCGAGTGGCCGGGCGGCCGCGCCGTCATCGACTTCGACGGCAACCCGACGCTCGGCATGGACGCGAACGCGCTCCGCCAGCCGCGCGAACGCGACGTCGCCCAGATGCTCTCCAGCCTCGACCACGTCGGCCGCGTCGTCGAGGCACGACGAGGCGGAGGCGATGTCGTCGGGCGCTGGATTCGGGCGGCCCGCGACGGGTTCCTCGAGGCTGTCGGGCCGGTCGACGAGCGTCTCGTCGAGGCGTTCGAGGTCGAACAGGAATGCCGGGAGCTCGTCTACGCGGGACGGTTCCTGCCGCGCTGGCGGTACGCGCCGATGGCGACGCTCCGCGCCCGCTTCGCAGCGGACGGCGTCTAGTGGACCCGGCCGACTTCCTCGCGGACCTCGAGGCGAAGCCGGCCGCGCTCGTTGCGCTGGGCCGGACGCTCCGGGCAGCCCACCCGTGGGACGCCCTGCC
>DASTVH010000350.1:0-7479 GCA_035759195.1 Candidatus Limnocylindrales bacterium | reverse complement strand
CCTGTTCCTCGGTCGATGGGGCGACCGGGCGATGTTCGCGTTCGTCGTCGACGATCCGGAGAAGGCTCGCCCGATCCTCGAACGCAAAACCTGACCTCGGGCGCCGGCGGACCGGCCTGGCGCTCGAGTGGGAGCCCTTCGCCCCCGGCCTTCGGTGCATCCGGCCCTGTCCGGGACCGGGGCGCGACGCGACGATCGGACCATGTTGACGATCGCAACCACCGACCCGGCCCCGCCATCATCCCGCCGGTCCGAGACCGCGCGCCCGACCGAGCCGGCGACGCTCCCGGGACCGGTCCTGCGGTTCCGCCGCCTGGCGGCTGCCGGCGGGCCGCCCGAATTCGAGACGATCCGGCTCGAGACGTCGGGCACGATCCATCGCCCGCGGATGCCGCCGATCCCGCTGCGGATCACGATGGCCCATCGACTCGGCAAGGCCTTCGCCCACGACATCCGGATCGGCGTGCGCCGCCTGTCGTTCCGCTTCGGACTCGACGCGTTCGTCGACGGCCGGGGCGTGATGAAGATCGGGCCGAGCGTCCAGTCCGGGCCGAAGTTCGACCGCGGCGCGCTCATCGCGATGTGGGGCGAGGCGCTCAGCTTTCCGGACTCCTGGGACCGCCAGCCCGGCCTGCGCTGGGAGCCGGTCGACGAGACGACGGCGCTCCTGCTCATCCCGTGGGCCGGCGAGGCGATCCCGATCACGGTCGGCTTCGATCCTGAGACCGGCTATCCGGTCCGCTGCCACGCCGACCGGTACAAGGGCGACGGCCCGCTCGTCGGCTGGGCCGGCCTCTTCGCCGACTGGCAGAGCTGGCCGGGCGGCATCCTCGCCCCGGCCCTGATGCAGGCCTGGTGGGACGACGAACCCGCACCCTGGCTCGACATCCATCTCGAGCGCCTCGAGGTCGACGTCCCGATCGAGGCGACGCTCGAGCTCGGCCGGCGGGCCCTCGCCGAGGGCCGCTTCTAGCCGGACCGCTCGTTCGCACGCTCGCCGAGGAGTCCCCGAAGGTGCAGCACGACGCCCGTCGCAACAAGCGGGATCGACCACTGCGGGATCGTCCGCGCGATCGCGTCGGGCAGCCAGATGTCCGAGACCGACCCGCTGGCGGCGCCGTACCGCTCGGCCAGCGGGGTCAGCGGACAGATCCGCGCGTTCGCCAGCCAGACGACGCCTTCGGCCGCGACCAGGCCGCCGGCGACCGCAACCGACCGATCGCGGCGGTTCAGCAACCCGGACGCGACCAGCCAGAGGATCGAGGCGAGCTCCACGAAGAACACGGCCGAGTGGACGGCCTGGATCGCCGCGAGCGTCCATCTCCTCTGAGGCATGTCGTGAACCCTGCCCACGGCTCGCGACCCGGACCAGTGCCGAGGGACCCCTCGCGACCAGGTCCGACCGCCCGGACAGACCGCACGGCCCGGTCGGACCGCGCAGCGGCCCCCGAAACCCTGATTCTGTTGTCAGGGGACACCGCCGTGTGGGAAGAAGCGACCGAGGTCCCGCGCTCGGTCGGTACGATTGGCTCGTCGGACCGTCCCGACCGAACGCCGCTCCTACGCGCCTTTGCCCTTCAACACCACCCCGACCGTCTGGGCGATGAGCTTGAGATCGTGGAGAAGCGACAGGTTCTCGATGTACTCGATGTCCATGCGGACCCGCTCCTCGAACGTCGTCTGGTTGCGCCCGTGGATCTGCCAGACGCCCGTCAGGCCGGGGCGGACTTCGAGGCGCGCGGCGTGCCACGGCTCGTACTCGACGAGATTGAGCGACGTCGGCCGCGGCCCGACGAGCGACATGTCGCCGCGCAGGACGTTGAAGACCTGCGGCAGCTCGTCGATGCTCGTCCGGCGCAGGAACCGACCGACCCGGGTGATCCGCGGGTCGTCGAGCGTCTTGAAGTGGACCGTGTGCTCGTCGAGCGTCTCGGCCTTCAGCTCCTCCGCGTTCGCGACCATCGTCCGCAGCTTGTACATGCGGAAGATCCGGCCGTTTCGGCCGATCCGATCCTGGACGAAGAGCACCGGACCCGGCGAATCGAGCTTGATCGCGATGGCCGCAACGGCCAGCAGCGGGCCGACGAGCGGCATCGCGGCCAGGGTGAAGGCCACGTCCAGCCCACGCTTCACCTTCAGGTAGGTCCCGTGCCGTTCACGCATCCGCTCAGGCGCCCCCATTCGTCGGCAGGTCGTTGGTCGCGATACTCTACTTGCTTCGCGGCCCCGGGACGGATCCCCGGGCGCCTGCGGCAATCCGGATCGACGACGGCAGGGAACGCGTCGCACCGCAGCAACGAGGGGGATCGGTGACGCGCGTCGCGATCGTCGGGATGGGCACGTGGGGCCGCCAGCTCATCCGCGTCTTCGACGACCTGGCCGACGTCGTCCTGTGCTGCAGTCGCGGCGATCCCGCCGGGGTGGAGTGGCTGCGCCGTTCGTATCCGGCGATCCGGGCCGGTTCATCGGCCGAGGTCGCATTCGACGATCCATCGATCGAGGCGGTCGTCATCGCGACGCCCATCCCGACGCACGCTCCCCTCGCGATCGCCGCTCTCGCCGCCGGCAAACACGTCTTCGTCGAGAAGCCGCTGGCAACGTCGGGCTCGGAGGCCCGGCGCGTCGTCGACGCGGCCGATGCCTCCGGGCGGACCCTGTTCGTCGGCCACACGTTCCTCTACGACGCCGCGTTCGAGGCGCTCCACGGGCTCGTCCAGCGCGACCCGATCGAGACGATCGAGCTCAGCTGGCTGAAGTACGGGACGTTCCGCGAGCCCCTCGCCTGGAACCTGCTCTCGCACGAAGTCGCGCTCGCCATGTGGCTGGTCGGCCGGGCGCCCGTCCTGCGGATCGTCGAGCGAGGGTCGGGCCAGACGGCGACCGACCGTCTCGTCGCCGAGCTCGACTTCGGTGCCGGAGGGCCGGCGGGCCGCATCGAGATCGACCGCGCCCACCGGGAGAAGGTGAAGACCGCCCGGATTCGGACGCGATCGGGACAGGACTACCGCTGGCGCGACGGCAGCCTCGAGCGGCTGCCCGATCGAGGCGCGCCCGAGCGGCTCGTCGAGCACACCGAAGAGACCCTCGTCCGCGAGGCCGCGGCGTTCCTCGAGGCGGTCTCGAGCGGCCGGCCAAGCCGGTCCGACGGACCATTCGGAGCGGCCGTCGTCGACGTCATCGAGCCCGTTGCGGCCGCTCTCGAGGTCGCCATCCCAACTGTCGCGGAGCCCATTCGATGAGAACACCCAGCCTGCACGTCGCCGTCGTCGGCGGCGGCATCTTCGGCAGTACGGCCGCCATCGAGCTCGCCCGGCACGGCCACCGCGTCGAGGTGTTCGAGCGCGCCGACGACCTGCTGCTCGCCGCGAGCGGAATCAACCAGTACCGCCTCCACCGCGGCTACCACTACCCGCGGAGCCGGGACACGGCGATCGACTGCCGCGATTCCGAACCCGCCTTCCGCGACGCGTTTCCCGAGGCGATCGTCGACGGCCACGACCCGTACTATGCGATCTCGGCCCGGGACAGCCTGACCACGGCCGACGACTACCTGGCGTTCTGCCGCGATCTCGATCTCGAGGTCGAGATCGCCGCACCGTCGGTGCTTCGGCCCGAGTCGGTCGCCCTGTCCGTTCGGGGCCGCGAGAGCCTTTTCGACCCGGCGATCCTGCGGCGGCTCGTGTGGGACCAGCTGCGCGCCACCGGGGTCAACGTCCACCTCGGTCGCAACGTGCTTCCGGCCGATCTTGACCCATTCGACCTGGCGGTCATTGCGACGTACGCCGAGCTGAACGCGCTCGTGCCGGAGCTGCCGGGCGCTCGCCCTGCGTACCAGTTCGAGATCTGCGAGAAGCCCGTGGTCCGCCTGCCGGCGAGTTTCCAGGGCCAGAGCGTGGTCATGATGGACGGCCCGTTCATGTGCTTCGACCCGCTGGCCGACACGGGTCTGTTCGTTCTGGGCAACGTCGTTCATGCGATCCACCAGCGGAGCATCGGTCGCGTGCCGGTCGTGCCCCCCGAGTTCGCGCCCCTGCTCAACCGGGGCATCGTGACCGACCCGCCGATCACGAACATCGATCGATTCATCGAGGACGGCAGCGAGTACTTCGCCGGCTTCGAGGAGGCCGAACACGTCGGCTCGATGTTCACGATCCGGGCCGTCCTGCCCGGAGTCGACGGAACGGACGAGCGGCCGACGCTCGTCCGCCAGGTCGACGAGCGCACGATCACGGTGTTCTCGGGCAAGATCGACACCTGCATCCGGGCGGCCGAAGGCGTGGCCCGCCTCGTCGATGCCCGGGCCGGGCTCGAGGCCGGGCGCCACGAAGCCGAAGCCGGCCGCGAATCGGCCTGAAAGCGCGGGACCGGCCGGGTTCTCCTCGAAATTCCGGTCGTTGGGCATTGCTCCCTGTCAACACCGGCAGTACGATCCTCCCCCGTCGGGTCGCTCGACGTACCGGGTCGTCGGCAGCGTACGGATACAGGGAGGCGTACGGACATGCCCGAGCAGTGGTCGGAACTTGGTTCGGAGAACCCGAGCGGCACCGTCGGCAACGGCAGCTGGAGCCCGAACGGGCTGGAACCCGAGGCCGGCGGCGACGTCGAGACGGGGACGGCGACGACCGAGGTCGGCTCTGCTGCCGAGACGGCCGAACCGGCGGAGACGGCCGATTCGGTGCCGATGGCGACCGACCCCGCGAGCGCCGAGCAGGGCGAGGCGATGGTCGCGACCGGCGAATCGCCGTCGTCGGAGGCGGGCGCGTCGACCGAGGCCGCGCCGGACGTGGCGACCGAGGCGGTCGCTGCGTCGGCGGCGCCGGGAGACCATAGCCCCGCGTTCCTCGCCGAACTGGCGAAGGCGATGCAGGCGGCAGCCGCCGCGGAACGCCTCCGGGTCCATGAGGAGACCGAACGCCGCCGGCTCGAATACATCGACCGCATCCGCGCCCGCCAGGCGGAGGAGGCCGATCGGATGCGCGACCTCGCGTCGGACGAGCGGCGGGCGATCGACGCCTGGGCCGAGGGCGAGATGGAGCGGATCCGGCTCGAACGTGAACGGCGGGAGGCCGCCCTCAACGAGGACCTCGAGACGAGCCTGACCCAGCACGCCTCGAAGATCGATCAGGAGATCGAGCGGGTGGAGGCGGCGATCGCGGCCTACCGGACCGAGGTCGACGCCTTCTTTGCTGGGCTCGATCGGGAGACCGACGTCGTCCAGATCGCGCGCCAGGCGACCCGCCGACCCATGCTCCCGGCGCTCGACGGCATCGTGGCCAACGGCCTGGGCGCGATCGAGGCGCCGGCCGAGCCGGCCGCGCCCATCGCCGAAGCCCCCGCTCCCTCCTCCGGCCCGGACGATTCGGGGCCGGCCATGGAGGATCAGCCCCTCGTCGCGGTCATGGACCCTGAGCCCTCGTCCGAGTCGCCGAGCGAGCCGTGGGCTCCTCCCGCGAGCGTCGAGGCCGTGGCCGAGGACGCCACCGCCGAGGCCGCGCCGCCCAATGAGGAGGAGGCCGCACCCGTGGCCGCGGCGACCGCCGCGCCGGAGAACTCGAGTTCGATCTTCCAGTCGGTGCCGGTGCTGCGGCCGATGAGCTGGCTCCGTCGCGACCCGAACAGCAGCGACCGGCCTCCCGAGGACTGAGGCACCGGGCACCCGGCGCCAGCCGGTTGCTCTGCCGGGCCTGTGACGGCTGCTCTGCTCCCCGGGGCGGCCGAATGGAAGGAGAGGTGGAGCGATGTCTCTGCACCGATCCGGGTGGATCGCCATGGCGACGATCGGCCCTCCCATCGACCGGCGTTCCGGCGCCCGCGCGCTCGCCCTGGTGGCGGCGACCGCCCTCCTCGCGGCCTGCGCCCAGGGCGGCGGCGCGAGTCCCAGCTCCGCTGCGACCGCGGGCGCGAGCGGCGCCGGGACGGGCACCGCGGTCGCGGTCACGCTCGAGGAGTGGGCGGTCTCGACCGACGCGTCGTCCGCGCCCGCCGGTCCGGTCACGTTCACCGCGACGAACGAGGGTCCCGCCGACCCGCACGAGTTCGTCGTCATCAAGACCGACCTCGACTTCACGGCCCTGCCGACCGACGCGCAGGGCGTCGTCGATGAGGCCGGCGGCGAGATGGAGGTGATCGGCGAGATCGAGGACATCGCCGTGGGCGCGAGCGAGGACCTCACGGTGACTCTCGAGCCCGGCAAGTACGCGTTGATCTGCAACATCTACGACGAAGCGGAGCAGGAAGCCCACTACTCGGAGGGAATGCGGACGACGTTCACGGTCAACTGAACGGTCGCGTCGCGGCGGATCCGTCTTCTGCCGCGACGCTGCTCGGGTCGCGGCGCGGAGGACGAACGGCCCGGCGTTCGTGACCTGCGGCACTGCCGATATCTCAGCGGTTGCTGAGATGTTGTCGGCATGCGAACCGCGCTGCCCGTCCTGCCCGAACCACGCCGCGACCTTGCCGCTCCGGACGTCGCGAGCGCCGTCGCCGCGGCGGCGCTCCTCGCCGACCCGATCCGGGCCGGCATCCTGCGGCTCCTTGCCGACGGTCCGCACTGCGTCTGCGAGATGGCGAGCGCTCTCGGTGCCCGCGAGAACAACCTGAGCAACCACCTCGCGAGGCTGCGCGATGGCGGCCTCGTGCGGGCACGACGGCACACGGGCAACGCGCGCTTCCTCTACTACGAGCGCAACGAGGACGCGATCGTTGCGGCGAGGGCGGCGCTCGCAGCGGTCCTCGAATGACGGCGCTCGCGGCTCGGCGGGTCCATCCGCCGCTGCCGCTCGTCCTGGCCGTCGCTGCGGTCGCGTGGCTGGCCGCGTGGCTGATCAACCTGCCCGCGGCGAATTGGGCGGCGTTCAAGCTGCTCGGGCTCGAACCCGGCTCGCACCTCGGCGAGGCCGTCGCATTCTTCCTCTACGACGTCCCGAAGGTCCTGCTCCTGCTGACCGGGATCGTCTGGCTCGTCTCGTTCCTCCGCTCGTTCGTGTCCCCCGAACGCGTGCGCCGGACGCTCGCCGGGCGCGGGACGCTGCCCGGCACCGCCGCCGCCGCGGGGTTCGGCGTCATCACGCCGTTCTGCTCGTGTTCGGCCGTGCCGCTGTTCATCGGCTTCGTGGAGGCCGGCGTGCCGCTCGGCGTGACGTTCACGTTCCTCGTCGCCTCGCCGATGGTCAACGAGGTCGCGCTCGTCCTGCTGTGGGGGCTGTTCGGGCCCGGCATCGCGCTCGCCTACATGGCCGCCGGGCTCGCGGTCGCGATCGGTGCGGGGCTGCTCATCGGCCGGCTCGGGCTCGAGCGCTACGTCGAGGACTACGTCTGGAAGATCCGGGCGACGAGCGGGATGAGCGAGGTCCGCCCGACCATGGACGAGCGGGTCCGGGAGGCCTGGCGCTCGACGGTCGACATCGTTCGCCGGGTCCTGCCGTTCGTCGTCGCCGGGATCGGCGTCGGCGCGGTCATCCACGGCTTCGTCCCGACGGA
>DASTVH010000349.1:0-19159 GCA_035759195.1 Candidatus Limnocylindrales bacterium | reverse complement strand
GGCTTGACGATCATGAGATCGAGGCCCCGGTAGCGGCCCATCGCGATCGAGGACGCGTCGCGGGTCCGGCCCTTGCCGGCCCAGCCCGCCCGGTCGGCGATCCGGTCGAGGACCATCCAGCCGATGTTGTGGCGGGTCGCGCGGTACTGGTCGCCCGGGTTGCCCAGGCCGACGACGATCTTCACGAAACCTCCAGTGCTCGGCGCGTTCCACGGGACCTGGCCCGGCCCCGACGGCCCGCTCGGCACACCGGATGCCGCCGCCGATTCGCACGCCGACAGGGCCCGATCCCGTCCCGGGAGGCCCCGCGAGGGATGGTAGCAGCGGCCGCTGACGAAGGCGGTTGCGGTTCGCCGCCGGATATTGCGGGGACCGGTCGATCCGCGACCGAGACCGCCGATCGTCTCGGGGCGATCGTCCTCTGTCCGGTCCGGCCTGCCGCCCCGCCGTACGATTTCGCACGTCGCTAGAAACCACCCCCACCCCGTCCGACGATCTCGGACTCCGAGATCGCCAGCGAAGGGGCGAGTGAGCGCGGCGTAAGCGACGCCTGCCACGATTCGGCCATGGAAGACGACGAGTTACCCGACATCTGGCCGGCCGAGCGGCGGCGCAATCCTCGAATCGATCCGTCGGTCTGCCCCTCGGTTCACGGTGCCTATCACGCGATGACCCGCCGGCTCAACGCGGTGATGCGCGACCACGGGCTCGACGCGTCGGAGGCGCTGGTCCTCGCCCACCTGCGGTCGAACCCGGGAGTGGCGGCGGCGGTGATCCGGCATGCGCTCGGCTTCCACCGCTCGACGTTGTCGAGCATCCTCGACCGACTCGAGCGCGAAGGCCTCATCACGCGCCCCCGATCGTCGTGGGACGGGCGGCGCGTCGAGGTCGACCTCACCCGTGCCGGGAGGCTCCAGGCCGAAATCGTCGACGTGCTGATCGAGACGATCGAGGAGGAGATCCGAATCTTCACCTCGAAGGCCGACCGCCGCGGCGCCGAGTCGGTCTACGCCGCCTTCGTGGCCATCAGCCGGCCCGACGGCAAGCTGGACCTCTGAGAGCGCCGCGCCGCCACCCCATCCGCCGATCTCGGACTCCGAGATCGCCCGCCCGAAAAGGCAGGTGACTTCCGCCGGCGTGCGATACCGGACGAATCGGCTCGGACGACCCTGGCATCGGACGACCCGGCATCGGACGACCCGGCATCCGACGACCCGGCGCGGCGCGCCGCCGGCGCGAGCGGCCCCGGCTATCCGGCCAGGAGCCGCCGCTCGAGGGCGCGCATCGCCGCCTCCTCGTCGGGCGAGGCGTGATCCCAGCCGCAGACATGAAGCGCGCCGTGGGTGACGAGCAGGCGTAGCTCGTCGGTGGCCGACCAGTTCACGTCGCCGGTCTGACCGCCCCGGCCGCCCGCTGCCTGGGCGGCGGCCCGCTCGACCGACACGACGATGTCGCCGAGGTGGGGCCGGCGGCCGGGCGGACCGGGCGGCGCCGGCACCGGCCGGCCGGCCGAGGCGGGGAAGGCCGACGGCGACAGGAGCGGAAACGACAGCACGTCGGTCGGGCCCGACTCGCCCATGTGCCGCTCGTTGAGCGACGTCAGCTCGGGGTCGCCCGACAGGATGATCCCGAGCGAGGCCGGCGCTGGCGCTCCGGCTGCCTGGAGCGCGTCAGCCGCGGCCCGGGCGAGGGCAACCGGCGGCATCGGAACGGTGACGCCGTCACGGATCGTGAGGTCGATGCGCCAGGGCCGGAGGTAGATCGCGCGAAAGCGATCGCTCACGCGCCGCTGCCGGTTCCCGTTCGCCGGGATTCCAGCTCGACGACCTTGTTCTGGGGATAGGCGATCCGCTGGTGGTACATCCCGAGCAGCTGGCCGACGAACGCATCCTTGATTCGCTCGATGTCGCGGAGCGTCAGGTCGCACTCGTCGAACTGGCCGTCATGGAGCCGCTCGTCGATGATCCGGGTGACCATCGCCCGGATCGCCGGATCGTCCCGCGACTCGAGCGAACGCACCGACGCTTCCACGCCGTCGGCAAGCATGATCAGGGCGGCCTCGCGCGACTGGGGTTTGGGACCGGCGTGCCGGAAGGTCCGGGCGTCGACGACGTCCGCGGCTCGCCTGCCGTCGGGCGTGTCGGGACCGCCGAACGGCAGCGCCGCCTTGCCTCGGGCGCGAGCGTAGAAGTAGCTCATGATCGCGGTCCCGTGATGCTGCGGGATGAACGCGATGAGCGACTTGGGCAGCTTGTGGCGATAGGCGATGTCGATCCCGTCGGCGACGTGCTGCTTGAGAACCTGGGCCGACACCTCGGGTTCGAGCTGATCGTGGATGTTCTCGCCGCCGGCCTGGTTCTCGATGAACGCCAGCGGGTTCGCCAGCTTGCCGACATCGTGGTAATAGGCCGCCACGCGGGTGAGGAGCGGGTCGGCGCCGATCGCCTCCGCCGCACGCTCGGCGAGGTTGCCGACCATCAGCGAGTGGTGGTACGTGCCCGGCGTCTCGACGAGGAGCCGGCGGAGGAGCGGCTGGGACGGGTTCGCGAGCTCGAGGAGCTGGAAGACCGTCAGGATCCCGAACACGCTCCCGAGCACGGCGAACGAGCCGACGGCGGCGACGGCGGAGCCCGCGGCCGAGGCGAGCGACGCGCCGATCAATTCGAGGAGGCCGCGGGCGTCGTGGAGCCCGAGCAGCGCGAAGGTCGAGACGACGAGGACGTTGGCACAGGCGACCGCGAGGCCGGCCTGGAGGAAGACCTGGAGGCGATCGCCGCGCCGGATCGTGATGATCCCGGCCAGCCCCCCGACGAGGGAGTACGCCATGAGCTCGAGCGAGTTGCCGTTCATCGCCCCGCCGAGCAGGGCGATCACGACCATGACGAGCGTCGCGAGCCCCGCATCGAGGAGGATCGCGACGAGCATCCCGGCCGCGGCCGTCGGCACGACGTACGGCAGCCCGAGCCGGCCGGCCGTCGCCTTCATGAGCAGGACGGTCCCGACGATCACGAGGCCGGTCAGCAGCAGCGCGTTGTTGCGATGCCACAGCTCGCGGCGGAAGCGCCAGATCCAGGCGAGGATCAGGCCGACGATGAGGATCGCGAGGAACAGCCAGCCGCCGAGCCGCGCGACGTCGGGCCGAGCGTTGCGGAGGCCGAACTGGTCGATCGCCTCGAGCTGGGCGGCCGTCACCTTGTCGCCGCGGCGCACGATCGTCTCGTTCTGGGCGATCTGAACGGTGACCGGCTCGACGAGCGCGGCCTGCTTCTCCCGCTCCTGCTCGGTGAGCTCGGCACTGAACGAGGAGTTGCCGACGACGAGCGGCGCGATCATCTCGGCGGCGAGCATCCGCTCCCCCTCGTCGAGGCCGCCGGCCATCTGTCCCGAGAGCTCGGCCCGCTTCTCCTCGACCTCGGAGTCGCGGAGCTCGCCCCGCTCGGTGGCATCGAGGACGCGCGACGCCTCGGCCCGGACGGCCGTCCAGCGTTCGGGGGTCAGCCCGAGGAGCGTCGTTCGCGCCGCGTCCGAGATGCCGGGCAACGCCGCCAGGAGCAGCGTCTCCTTCTCCTCGGGCGTCGCGTCGGGCTCGAACGCCTGGTCGACGGGCCGGGCGAGCTGCTCGAACTTGGCGAGCTGCTGGCCGGCGATCCGGATCGCCTTCTCGGTCGTGTAGTCGTAGATCGCCTCGACCCTCTCGCGAGCTTCGGCCCGGCGGGCCTCGGTCTGGACGTCGCTGACATACTCGAGGGCCCGCGGCGCGACGATGTCGGAGGCCGCAACGCCGCCGACCGCGATCCGCAGCGGCTGGGGGAAGAAGTCGACGCCCATGATCGCGGTAAGGACGACGACGAGGACGATCGCCGAGATCCCGAGGCGCGCGGCGTCGCGCCGGGTGAAGGCGGCGATCTCCTCGAGTCGCTGGGTCAGCATCGGCGCTCCAAGCCCGCCGGCTCAGTGGCCCCCGCCGTCGTGAGCCGCAAGATCGGCGGCCGCGAGCGACGTTGCGACGAGCTCGCTGACGTGCCGGCCGTCCGCTCGGCCGCGCGTCCTCGGGGAGAGCCAACCCATGACCTTGCCCATGTCACGGGCTGAAGACGCGCCGGTGGCCGCGATTGCTTCGTCGATGAGCGGCCGGAGCTGCTCGTCGGTGAGTTGCTCGGGCTGGTACTCGGCGAGGATCGCGATCTCCGCCTCTTCCTTCGCGGCGAGATCCTCGCGGCCGCCGGAGCGGAACGCCTCGACCGACTCGCGGCGTGTCTTCACCTCGCGGGCGACCACAGCGGCGTAGTCGTCGTCGCTCAGCGGCTTGCCGTCGCGCTTCTCGAGGTTGTAGGCCGCGTTCTGGACCATCCGCAGGACATCGCGGCGCAGCGGGTCACCGCTCCGCATCGCCGCGGTCACGTCGGTCTGGATCCGATCTCGAAGGGACACCGGAATGGCTACCTCGGGCGGGGTCGGGCTCCGCGGCACGAGTGCCGGGGTCCGCCGATGACGCCCTGGGGCGCGGTCGGGAGCCGCCTGGCTCAGCCGGCCTGCGTTCGGGCGTTCTTCTTGCGCTTCGCTTCCTTGCGCTTCCGCTTCACGCTCGGCTTTTCGTAGTGCTCGCGCCGGCGAGCCTCGGCGAGGATGCCGCTCTGCTGGATCTTCTTGTTGAAGCGGCGCAGGGCGCTTTCGAACGTCTCGTTCTCACCCACTCGGACTTCTGCCAATCCCGGTTCACCTCCTCAGCCTGGTGCTCGATCTTCCGGTCGCGGGCACGCTCACGCGTGCACGAATCGCCCGGTCGACAGGCTGGCGGAGCATAGCCGAGGCCCCATCGGGGGTCAAACTTCGCCCGAGCGCGGCGACCCCGCGTACCATCGCCCGGAAATGGAGACCCTCCTCGACATCTTCGAGCGGGCTGTGGACCGGTACGCCGACCGGGTCGCGCTCGCCATGCACGGTGAATCGGCGGACGAGCCGGATCTCGCGTGGACGTTCCGGGAGCTCCGCCACCGGAGCCGGCTCGCCGCGTGGCGCCTGCGTGCGCTCGGCCTCGAGCCGGGCGATCGGCTGCTGACCTGGTCGCCCTCGACGCCGCGGCTGCCGGCCGCGTACTACGGGGCGATGCGGGCCGGGCTCGTCCTCGTGCCGCTCGACCTGCGGATGGCGCCCGATGCGATCGGCCGGATCGCGCAGCGGGCCGAGGCAAAGCGGCTCGTCGTCGGCACGGGCCGCGATGCGCCCGATCCGGCAGCGGCCGGCCTCGGCGAGATCCCCACGACGACGCTCGACGAGCTGACGGCCGATCCCGACGACACCTTCCCGGCGGACTGGGAGGCGGCCCTCGACGCCTGGCCGCGGCCGGCTCCGGCCGACGTGGTCGAGCTCGTCTTCACGTCGGGCACGACGGGCGCCCCGAAGGGCGTGATTCTCGCCCACGACAACGTCGCCGCCTCCGTCGGGGCGATGCATCGGGTCGTGCCGCCGCTCGAGCACCGGGTCACCTCGCTCCTGCCGCTCTCCCACCTCTTCGAACAGGCGGTGGGGACGTACTACGCACTCGACGTCGGAGCGAGCATCCGCTACGTCCGGAGCGCGAACCCGCGGATCGTGTTCGAGACGATCCGCGATCACCGGACGACGTCGATGGTCCTCGTCCCCCAGATCCTCGATCTGTTCTGGTCGGCCATCGCGCGCGAGGTCGAGAAGTCCGGCCGGGCGCGGTCGTTCGAGCGGCTGCGACGGATCGCCCGCCGCCTGCCGTACGCGCTGCGCCGTCTCCTCTTCCGGCGGGTCCACGCGAGGCTCGGCGGTGGGCTGCGGCTGTTCGTCTCGTCGGGAGCGTTCCTGCCGCCGGCGCTCCAGCAGGCCTGGGAGGACCTGGGCGTCATCGTCATCCAGGGCTACGGCTCGACCGAGACCGGGTTCGGGACGTGCACGACGCGGGAGGACCACGGCCTCGGAACGGTCGGGCGCCCGATGCCGCCGGTCGAGATGCGCCTCGCCGAGGACGGCGAGATCCAGTTCCGTGGGCCGACGCTCTTCAAGGGCTACTGGCACGACCCCGAGGCGACCGCCGCCGCATTCACCGCCGACGGCTGGTACCGCACTGGGGACATCGGCCGGCTCGACGAGGCCGGTCGCCTCGTCCTGATGGGCCGCACGAAGGACATCATCGTCCTGCCGAACGGTCTCAACGTCTACCCCGAGGACATCGAGAACGCGCTCCGGACGGCGGGCGTGCGCGACTCGGTCGTCGTCGAGACGAGACCCGGCCGGATCGAGGCGGTCGTCCTCGCGTCCGGCGATCCGTCGGATCCTCCTGCTGCGGCCGCGCTCCAGACCGCCGTCCGGGCGGCCAACGCGACGCTGGCTCCGCACCAGCGCGTCGCCGCGGCCCGCGTCTGGCCCGACGACGACTTCCCGCGGACCCACACGTTCAAGGTCAAACGCGACGTCGTGCGCCGCTGGGCCGTTGCCGAGGAGCCGCTGCCGGTCCGCCAGGGCGAGTCGTAGGTCGGCTGGGGCCCCGGGCGCGGCGCGCCGGCCCCGCGCGGTCCGGCGAGCAGACAGCTTCGCCCGGCCTCCTATTTCCGATATCGCACGCCCGCCGAAGTCACTCCCCGTTTTTCGGCCGCCGATCTCGGAGTCCGAGATCGGACGAAGCGGCGGCGGGCCTGGCCGCCGCGCGGCCCGCGGCTGCCGCCTCGGTGTTCGATTCGCACCTCGTCACCCGATCGCCCGAGCCACAGGCGCCGGCTGCAGATCGTCATCGAGGGCTCGCCCGACCTGCGGCACCATCGAGTTGAAGGTCGGTCCGGGGCCGCACGAATGGCCAGGAATCCCGGCGTTCGACTTCGGAGTCCGAATTCGCCGGTGCTGGAAGCAGGTGACTTCCGGCGCCGTGCGATATCGAACATACCCCTGGGTAGATCCACGGGGCCGTGGTCAGCGTGGCGGCGCGAACCCGATCCCCAGTCCCGCCAAAGCATCCGCGACTCGGGCCGACGTCGCGTCCGGCGAGGTCGACGGCGCCCACGTGTAATGGATCAGCGTCGTCCCGACCTGGCGGATCGTATGACGCGCGTCGGTCGGGTACTGGATCCGGCCCACGCCCGTGCCGAGGTACCCGGCGAGCTCGTTGCCGGCGTCGACCGCGCTCGCGGTGTCGCGGAATTCGTAGACGACGATGAAGCCGCCGTCGGGGTCGTCGGGGAGGATCGCCTGGTAGACGGCCCGCGGCGCCGCCGCGACGCCCCTCGGCTCGGCCGTCCGATACGGCTCGGTCGTGTCCTGGAGCTGGATGTTCGACGCGGCGAGCGCGGCGGCGATCGCGACCCGGGTCTGGCCGACAGCCCCGGTCACGGTCGCCTCCGGGCCGACGCTCCCCGGCGGGAACGACACGGGCTGCTGGGACGCCGCGAGGCCGCAGCCGGCGGCAACCATGACGAAGGCGACGAGGCCGAATGCCAGAGCGGCGGTCGGGCCGGGACGGCGGACCGTCACCCGGGCGGCCACTGGAACGGCCGGCCGCCGAGCAGGTGGAGATGGAGGTGGTCGACGGTCTGGCCGCCCCACCGTCCGACGTTCGAGACGATCCGATAGCCCGCCTCGGCGATGCCCTCGCCGCGGGCGATCTCGGCGGTCGCGGCGAAGAGCCGGCCGAGCATCGGGCCGTGCTCCTCGGTGAGGTCGGCGACCGAGCCGATGTGCTCGCGCGGGATCACGAGGATGTGGGTCGGTGCTCGCGGCGCGATGTCGCGGAACGCGATGACGGCGTCGTCCTCGTGGACCCGGGTCGAGGGGATCGAGCCGGCGACGATCTTGCAGAACAGGCAGTCGGGATCAGCGGGCATCTGCGCCTCCGGTGGTGGCCGTGGGGCTGGGCGGCGACAGGGCGATGATGCGGCCGAGGACGCGGTCGCGCGACGTCGGGTCGATCGACTCCCCGACGACGCGGCCGATCACGTTCGCGAGCGACGGCGTCCCAACCGGAGGAGCGGCCGCGATGAGCGTGTGATCGGCGGCGTGGCCGACCCACCTCCCGGTGCCGTCGCCGCTGCGCTCCTCGAAGAGGACCTCGCTCACTGCCCCGACCCGCGACGCCGCCCAGCGGGCCCGCGCGTCGGCGGCGGCCGCAAGCAGCTCGGCCGCGCGGCGCTTCTTCGTCGGCTCGTCGACCTGTCCCGTCATCCGGACCGCCGGCGTACCGGGGCGCGGCGAGTAGCGGAAGACGTGGACGCCGGCGAAGCCGATCGAGCGGATGAAGTCGAGTGACCGCCGCCAGGCGGCCTCGTCCTCCGTCGGGAAGCCGACGATCGCGTCGGCGTGGACGGCGACGCCGGGAATCGCGTCGCGCACGCGAGCCACGACCCGGGCGTACTCCGCCGAGCGGTAGCGACGCCCCATCCGGCGAAGCACGCCGTCGTCTCCCGACTGCAGCGGCAGGTGGACGTGGGGCAGGGTCCGCGGCGCGCCCTCGACCCAGGCGCCGAGCAGCGCGTCGTCGACGTGCTGGGGCTCGATCGAGGAGAGGCGGATCCGCTCGACATCGGTCTCGGCGAGGATGCGCCGCACGAGGCCGGCCAGGGTGAGCGCCGAGCGGGTGTGCGCGCCGCGGTATCCGCGTTCGGACGATCCGCCGTCGTACGTCCCGATGTTGATCCCGGTCAGGACGATCTCGCGATGGCCCGCGCGGAGCGCGCGTCGGACGTCCCGCAGCACGGTCTCCGGGGAGAGGCTCCGTTCCGGGCCTCGCGCCGCCGGGATGATGCAGTACGTACAGAAGAACGAGCAGCCGTCCTGGACCTTCACGAAGGCCCGCGTCCGCTCGACCGCGACCCCGCCTCGCCCGTCCTCGATTCCGGCGATCTCGACCCCGGACAGTGTCGGCAGCGCCCGGGCGAGCCGAGTGTCCTCCGGCCCGGCGGCCCCGCGCCGGCCGCCGACCCCGACGAGCGCCTCGAGCTCCGGGAGCAGATCGTCCTTGGCCCGGTTGTCGACGAGCCGGGCCGCCGGGTCGGCCGCCTCGAAGGCCTCGCGCCCGACCTGCACCGAACAGCCGGTCACGACGATCTCGGACTCGGGATTCGAACGGCGGGCGCGGCGGACGGCCTGGCGCGACTTCTGGTCGGCGACCGCGGTGACCGTGCAGGTGTTGACGAGGACGAGGTCGGCAACCGCACCCGGGCCGACGAGCTCGACGCCACGCTCCCGCAGGAGTCGGGCGGCCGACTCCATCTCGGACTGGTTGACCTTGCAGCCGAGGTTCGCGATCGAGGCCCGGCGGATCGCCCGGGTCGGCCGGTCCGAACGGGGCGCCGCGACCGACGTCACCACAGCGTCGGCTTCGCGCTCATGAGGAACCCGATCGTCCCGACGAGCGCCGCCATCGCGTAGCTCACGTAGCGCTGCCGGCGCGCCCGCGCCTGCCAGACCCGGTCGTCGGCCGCGGCCCGGACGCCGATGAGCCGGCGCAGGTTCGGCCGCTGGACGAAGAAGGCGAGGACCAGGTTGCCGGCGTAGATCGCGAGCGCGAGGAGGAGCCAAGGCTGGCTCAGGAGCTGGGCCCCGAGCACCGACAGCAGCCCGACGCCGGTCAGCGCGAGGCCCGCGCCGATCACGACGGTCCCATGGGCCTGCATCCAAAGGAGGAACCGGACGAAGCGGTTCGGGCTCTCGGCCGCAGCCCGCCGCGTGCGGAGCGCGAACGGCAGAAGGATCGACGGCAGGAAGAGGCTCACGGCCAGGGTGATGTGGGTGACGAGCAGGACCGGGAAGAGCTGGGCCATCGGAACGTGGATTGTAGTTGGGCGGGCCGAGAACGCCCGCTCCGTCAGCCGGCCGCGGCCTCGATCGCGACCCACTCCCCCTCGGCCGAGCGTCCGGCGATCGTCAGCCCGGCCGCCTCGAACGCCCCCTGCACCTCTGGCTCGCGGTCGGCGAAGATCCCCGAGGCAAGCAGCGTGCCGCCCGGTCTCAGCTCCGCCGCGAGCAGCGGCGCGAGCGGGACGAGGACGCCGGCGATGAGGTTGGCGAGCACGACGTCGAACGGGCCTGCGCCGCTCGGCAGGGTGCCCCCGCGCGCCCGGACCCGGCGGGCCACGCGGTTCCGCCGCGCGTTTGCGACGGTCGCCTCGATGGCGATCGGGTCGGTATCGACGCCGAGCGCCGCCACGGCCCCGAGCCGGACCGCGGCGATCGCGAGGATGCCCGACCCGCAGCCCACGTCGAGCACCCGGCCGCCGGAGAGGCCGCCCCGGTCGGACAGCGACTCGAGCGCCGCGAGGCAGAGCCGCGTGGTCGGGTGCAGCCCGGTCCCGAACGCCATCCCGGGATCCAGGGCCACGACGACGTCGTCGGGTTCCCGCCGGTGGCGCCGCCACGTCGGTCGGATGACGATCCGCCGGCCGACTCGAAGCACCGGGAAGTGGGCCTTCCAGGCCTCCGCCCAGTCCGCTTCGTGGACGAGCCGGGTCGTGAGCTCGCCGATCGGCCGCAGGCCGAACGCCTGGAGGTGGCCGAGGGCCTCGGATGCCTCGCCCACGGCCCGGGCGACGGCCGCCTCGTCGCGCGCCGGAAGGTAGGCCCGCACGATCGCCGGCCGGCTCGGGTCGACCCGGGCGCCGAGACCCTCGTCGGTCAGCTCGAACGCCGGTTCGACGCTCGTCCCGACCGGCGCGACCCGCCCCAGGATCTCGCTGACGGCCTCGACCGCCTCGAGATCGGCCGCAACCGACAGCTCGAGCCAGGCGCCGGCAGCGGTTCCGTCGGTCGCGGCCTCGCCGGCCGGCTCAGCCAACCGCGTCCTCAGCCAAGCGCGTCGCGGACCTTGTCGAAGATCCCGCCGCCCGGCGCCGCGACCTCCTCGCCGGACTCGGCGGCGAATTCGGCGAGCAACTCGCGCTGGCGCTTCGAGAGCTTCGCCGGTACGACGACGTTGACGAAGACGTGGAGGTCGCCCCGCGACCCGGCCCGCCGCAGGTGGGGCACGCCGCGGCCGCGCAGCCGGATCTCGGTGCCGGGCTGGGTGCCGGGCTTGATCTCGAGCTCCTCCTCGCCGTCCACGGTCGGCACCGCGATCCGGGTGCCGAGCGCGGCCTGGGCGATCGAGACGTCGGCCTCGTAGATGAGCTCGGTTCCCTCCCGCCGGAGCGACGGATGGGGAGCAACGTGGACCGCGACGTAGAGCGAGCCCGGCGGGCCGCCGCGTGGCCCCACCTCGCCCTCGTTCGAGAGCCGGATCTGGTGGCCCTCGTCGATTCCGGGCGGGATCGAGACGCGCAGCGTCCGGCGCCGCTCGGTGCGCCCGTCGCCGCGGCACGTCTCGCACGGTTCGGTCACGATCCGGCCCTCGCCCTGGCAGCGCGGGCAGGTCGAGACGTTGACCATCTGCCCGAGCATCGTCCGACGGGTCGTCCGGATCTCGCCGCGGCCGCCGCACTGCTCGCAGGTGACCGGCTCGGAGCCCGGCTTCGCGCCGCTGCCCGAACACGTCTCGCAGCGGCCGAGCACCGGGAACTCGATCTCCTTCTCGACGCCCCGGACCGCCTCTTCGAGCGTGATCCGGAGGTCGTAGCGTAGGTCGGCGCCGGCGAGCGGGTGGCCGCGCCGCGCCCCGGCCTGGGTCCCGCCGAAGAACGCGTCGAAGATGTCGCTGAAGTTGCCGAACCCGCCCGCGAACCCGCCGTCGCCCGGCGCGCCGGTCGTCCCGAACATGTCGTAGGCCTGGCGCCGCTGCGGATCGGACAGGACCTGGTACGCCTCGTTGACTTCCTTGAAGCGGGCGCTCGCCGCGGCATCCTGGTTGACGTCCGGGTGCCACTGCTGGGCGAGCCGCCGGTAGGCGCGCTTGATCTCGGCGTCCGAGGCGTCCCGCCCGACGCCGAGGACCGCGTAGAGATCTCGTTCGGTGGCCATGCGGCCCGAAGTCTAGCGGCTCTCGGCGGTCGGCCCACCGCGTACCATCAGGCTGATGACCGACGCGCCCGACCGACCCGCGCCGCGCCTGACCGTCGCCCTGACGTTCGACCACGACGCGATCTCGGACTCCGTCCGGCGGTCCGATCCGCCGGTCAAGCTGTCGCACGCCGAGTTCGGACCGCGGGTCGGCGCGCCGCGGATCCTCGAGCTTCTGGCCCGCGAAGCCGTCGCGACGACCTGGTTCGTGCCGGGCCACACGCTCGAGACGTGGCCCGACCAGACCGCCGAGATCGTCGCCGCCGGCCACGAGCTGGCCTCCCACGGCTGGTACCACGAGGACTTCTCGGACCTCTCGGTCGACGAGGCGCGGACGATCCTGGCACGGTCGTTCGAGGCCCTGACCCGGGCCGCCGACGGCACGCCGCCGACCGGCTGGCGGGCCCCCTACTGGGCGCTCGGCGAGCGGACGCTCGAGCTCGTCGAGGCGGCCGGTTTCCGGTACGACTCCTCGCTCATGGCCGACGACTACCGGCCCTACCGCGTCCGGCGAGGCGACCGCCACTCGACCGTCGAGGGCACCCGCTGGGGCCGTGAGGGGGCGCTCGTCGAGGTGCCCGTCTACTGGGCCCTCGACGACTGGCCGCACTTCGAGCCGGGCCCGAACCGCGACGGACTGGCGGCGCCATCGAAGGTCCTCGAAATCTGGCTCGGCGAGCTCCGTTACGCCTGGGGGCACGCGCCGGGCGGCCTGCTCACGGTGACCATGCATCCGGAGTGCATCGGCCGCGGCCACCGGATGGCGGTTCTGGAACGCTTCATCGAGGAAGCCCGAGCGCTCGACGGCGTCGTCTTCGACCGCCTCGACCGTTACCTCGCCCGGTTCGGGCCCGGCGCCTGAGCGGAGCGCGTCGCCACCGGCCCGCCGCCCGTGGCTCCGGAACGCCAGACGCTGGCCCCGCGCCTCCCGGCCCCCGCTGACGATTTCGGACTCCGAAATCGTCAGCCGGAAAACGGAGGTGAACTCCCGCGCCGTTCGATCTCGGACGACCCGTCGCCGCCCCCTCCCGCGGCCCGCGACCCATCGCCCCGGGCCAGCTCCACGGCCCGCCGCAGCACCGCGACGAGCATCTCGGGCCGCAGCACGCCCGTGAACGTATTCTGCTGGCTCGGGTGGTACGTCCCGAGCAGCACGTACGGCCCGACCCGCGACTCCGCCCCGTGCCCGAACTTCGGCCGCGGCCTCGGCATGGACCCCGATCCGGCGACCGCCTCGACTGCCCGGAGCGCCGCCTCCCAGCCGTATGCGCCCAGCGCGACGACGACCCGCACGCCGGTCAGCAGGCCGAGTTCCCGGTGGAGGAACGGCGCGCAGTTGTCGCGCTCGGACGGCAGCGGCTTGTTCCCCGGCGGCGCGCACCGGACAGCCGCCGCGATGTAGGCACCGATGAGCGTCAGCCCGTCGTCCGCCCGGCGCGAGACCGGCCGGTCGGCCAGCCCGACCTCGTACATCGCCCGCCACAGGAAGTCGCCCGACGCATCGCCGGTGAAGACCCGCCCGGTCCGGTTGCCGCCGTGGGCCGCCGGCGCGAGCCCGACGACGAGGATCCCGGCGGCGGGGTCCCCGAACCCGGGCACGGGCCGCCCCCAGTACTCCTCGTCGCGGAACCGGGCGACCTTCTCCCGGGCCACCCGCTCGCGCCACTCGACGAGCCTCGGACAGCGCCGGCACGCGACGATCTCGGCCGTCAGCCGCTCGAGCTCGGTCGCCGGACCTCCGGCCGCCGTCAACCTGTCGCCGGCTACTTGAGCAGCAGCTTGTCGAGCCGTCGCGACACGACGAGCAGGCCGGCCACGCCCATCACCGTGAGGTAGGCGACGTGGATGAGGATCCCGGCCTCGACGTGCCCGACCGCGAGCGACCGGATGAGGTCGACGCCGTGGTAGAGCGGCGTCAGCTGGACGACGACACGGAGCGCCTCCGGGTAGGCCTCGATCGGATAGAACGTGCCCGAGAACAGGAACAACGGCAGGATGACGAGCTGGATCAGGTCGAAGTCCTGCCACGTCCGCATGAACGACGTCGCCGCCATGCCGACCGCGGCGAAGGCGAACCCCACGAGGAGCGCCGCCGGCAGCGTCAGCAGCAGCCACGGCGAAACGGCCAGGCCGAGCACCACCATGACGACGAGGAAGCCGATCGCGTACAGGCCGCCCCGGATCAGGGCCCAGCCGAGCTCGCCGAGGGCGACGTCGGCTGCGGACATCGGCGTCGCGAGGATCGACTCGAACGTCTTGTTGTAGTTGAGCTTGAAGAAGAAGTTGAACGTGCTCTCGGCGATCGCCCCGTTCATCGAGGAGCTCGCGAGAAGGGCCGGCGCGATGAACAGCTGGTACGAGATCGCTTCGCCGCCGGGGCCGGTCACGGTCCCGACGAGCGCGCCGAGCCCGAACCCGATCCCGAGCAGGTAGAACAGCGGCTCGAAAAAGCCCGAGAAGATGACGATCCAGCCATGGCGGTAGACATACACGTTGCGCTCGATCAGTCGGACCGAGCGGCGGCTGCCGAAGACCAGCGGCGGCAGGACGCGCAGGGCGCCGCTCATCGGACGCTCATCCGCGGACCAGCCTGTCGCCGATCGTCCGGATCGCGATCACCGTCCCGGCGACGAAGATCGCGAGCAGGACGACGACATGGACGAGCGCGCCGAGCGGCTCGGCCGTACCGAGGGCGAGGCCCCGACTCAGGGCCACGCCGTGCCACAGCGGCGAGAGCCAGGCGACCGGCTGGAGGAACGCCGGCAGGCTCTCGATCGGGAAGAACGTGCCCGAGAAGAGGAACAGGGGCGTGATGCCGAAGCGGAACACCGCGTTGAACTTCTCGGGCGTCCGCTGGGTGGCCGAGAAGGCTGCGATCGGCGCGGCGAAGGCGAGCCCGGTGAGGACGGCCGCCGGGATGGCCAGCAGGAGGAGGGGCGAGCGGGCCGCGCCGAACAGGGCGATGACCGCGCAGAACACCGCCGCGATGAGCGTGAGCCGGAAGCCGATCCAGACGAGGTTCCCGAGCGTGACGTCGCGCGGCTCGATCGGCGTCGCGTACATCGCGTGGAACGTCCGCGCCCAGACCAGGCCGCCCATGATCGGGAACGTCGCCTCGAACGCCGCCGACTGCATCGCCGCGGCCGCGAGCAGGCCCGGGGCGAGGAACTGGAGGTAGGTCAACCCGCCGAGCGCCTCGGTCCCGCCACCGGAGGCATCGACGTAGCCGCCGAGGCCGAGGCCCATCGCGGCGAGGAACAGGACCGGCGTGAGGAACGAGCTGAAGATCGAGGCCCGGAACGTGCGCGCGTACTGGAGCGCGCGGTGCTCGACGACGGTGGCGACGGCGGCCGTCATCGGCTACTCGATGAGCGAGCGGCCGGTCAGCCGCAGGAACACGTCCTCGAGGCTCGAGCGGCGGACGAGGACCTGCTCGGGCTGGAGCCCGCGCTCGTGCGCGGCCGCGACGGCGGCCTCGCCGTCGTCGGCATAGAGCAGGACCCGGTCGGGCAGGTACTCGATCCGTTCGGCGAGGCCGTCGAGGGCCCCGTTGAGCGTCTCCTGGACGCCGACCGGGAAGCGGAGCTCGGTCACCTCCCGCGTCGCGTAGCGGTCGATCAGTTCGCGGGGCGAGCCCTCGGCGACGATCTTCGCCTTGTCCATGACGACGAGCCGGTCGCAGAGCTGCTCGGCCTCGTCCATGTAGTGGGTCGTGAGGACGAGCGTCACGCCACGCTGCTTGAGCCGGTAGAGGCGGTCCCACAGCAGGTGCCGGGCCTGCGGGTCGAGCCCGGTCGTCGGCTCGTCGAGGAGCAGGAGGTCGGGTTCGTTGATCAGCGCCCGCCCGATCGTCAGGCGCCGCTTCATCCCGCCCGACAGCGGCTCGACCCGGTCGTTCGCGCGCTCGGTCAGCTGGGCGAAGTCGAGCAGCTCGTCGGCTCGCCGCCCGCACTCGGCTCGCGACAGGCCGAAATAGCGGCCGTAGATCACGAGGTTCTCGCGGACCGTCAACTCGGTGTCGAGGGTGTCCTGCTGGGGCACGACCCCGATCCGCGAGCGGATCGCCGGCCCGTCGGCGCCCGGATCGCGTCCCAGGACCCGGAGCGTGCCGTCCGACACCGGCGAGACGCAGCCGATCATTCGCATCGTCGAGGTCTTGCCGGCACCGTTCGGGCCGAGGAAGCCGAACGACTCGCCGGCGGCCACGTCGAAGTCGATACCGTCGACCGCGACGAAGCTCCCGAACCGCTTCGTCAGGCCGCGGGCATGGATGAGGGAGGTGTCGGGAGAGGTGGGCATGGGGCCGCATGGTACTCCAGCCCGGGCGACAGTTCCTGTCAGGATTTCGACCCTCACCGGGCACTTGCGGACGTCCTGATAAACGTGCTACATTGCGTGAGCAGGTAACACCGACACGAGCACCGGAGCACACCCATGGCGACCCTTCCCGAACCGATCGAGGCCCTCCTCGATGTCGCCCTCGTCGGCGAGCTGAGCGTCGTCGACCCGACCGGCAGACCGGTCACCTACCCGCTCATCCCGCTCTACGACGGCGAGCGGATCTACCTCACGTCCTCGACGCTCTTCAGCCGCAAGCTCGAGCACATCAAGGCCAACCCGAAGGTTTCGCTGTCGCTCACCGACCCGATCGCCCTCGGCGGGCGAACCGACCGGGCGACGATCCAGGGTGACGCCCGGGTCATCGAGGAGGACCCCCACGGCGGCTGGGAGCGGCTGCTGCCGATCTGGGAGAAGAAGGAGCCGTCGATCGTCTACTTCCTCAAGGAGCGGGTGGCGCTGCCCCTGTTCTTCGAGCGATCACTCATCGAGATCACGCCGCGTCGCGCGCTCTACTGGGCCGACGGAGACCCCGCGCGGCCGCCCGTCGCGACCGACGTTCCCCGGAAGGAGGCCGCGTGATGGCCGCGCTCGACCTGGGTCGCCGGACGCCGGCCCTCGACGCCGGGCAGGGCCTCGAGAAGCTCGCGACGTACCCCTTCTGTGTCCTGACCTGGGTCGACGAGGACGGCTATCCGGTGAGCGTCGCGGTCACCGCCACGATCGACCCGGCCACCCGGACGGCGAGGTTCGAGGCGCCCGCCGGGCCGCCGCTCCCCGGCGACGCCGAGTTGAGCCTGACCGGCTCGCACATCCGCCCGCAGCCCGGCTATGGCTACGACGAGCGGCGCCACGTCACGGTCTGGGGCCGACCGACGGCGGCAGCCGGCGGACGAATCGTGCTGACCGCGACCCGCGCCTGGGGCTGGGACGAGGCCGAGGTCCCGTTTTTCGAGTACTCGGAGCGCTCGAGCGGCCAGTCGCGGCGCTACTTCGACGCGCTTTCCGCCGAACGCGGCACGCCGGTCAAGCCCCGCCTCGCGTTCGGCTCCCTCGTCCTGCGCTCGACGCGCCTGCCGTTCCTCTCGGCGACGATCGTGCCCGTCCTGCTCGGCATCGCGATCGCCGCGAGCGACGGCTTCTTCGACTGGCCGACCGCGCTCCTGACCGTCCTTGGCGCCGCCTTCGTCCATCTCGGGCTCAACGTCTCGAACGACGTCTTCGACACGGCCCAGGGCGCGGACGACGCGAACGTGACGCCGACGAAGTTCAGCGGCGGCTCGCGGGTCATCCAGTACGGGCTCGTCTCGTTCCGCCAGATGGCGACGCTCGCGACCGTCTTCTATCTCGTCGCAGGCGTCATCGGGCTCGTCCTGCTCGCCGTGCGCGGCTCGACCGAGCTGCTCGTCATCGGCGCCGTCGGCTTCGTCGTCAGCCTCGGCTACACGGCGCCGCCGCTCAAGTTCGTGTATCGCGGTCTCGGCGAGATTGCGGTGGCGATCGGCTTCGGGCCGCTCATGCTGCTCGGCGCCTACGTGGTCCAGACTCGCGGCGCGCTGTCGTGGGAGCCGTTCGTCGCGTCGCTGCCGATCGCCCTCCTCGTCGCGCTGATCCTCTACGTCAACGAGATCCCCGACCGGCGGGGCGATGCCCGGGCCGGCAAGCGGACGTTGCCCGTGCGTTGGTCGAAATCTGCGGTCATCGCCGGCTACCGGCTCGCTGCGGTCGCGGCGTATGCGATCGTCGCCGGCGGCGTCGTCGTCGGGCTGCTCCCCTGGCCGGCACTCTTCGCCCTGCTGACGGTGCCGCTCGCCCTGCAGGTGTCACGCGGCCTCGAGCCCTACTACGACAACCCGTACGGCCTGATGGCGATCATGGCGGTCAACATCAAGGTCCACCTCTACGTCGGCCTGGTCCTGCTCGCGGCGTACGCCGCGGTCCTCGTCGCGGGTGCGGCGGCCCCCTCGGTCGACCTCTTCCTCGGCTGAGCCGGGTCGCGGGTCGCGAGGCAAGGCCCGGCGGCCCGGGCGGCCCTACTCGCCGAGCCGCTCGAGGCGGTCGTCGCGGCCGATGAGGATGAGCTCGTCGGTCGCCTGGATGCGATCGTCGCGGTGCGGATTCACCGTGACGTCGGCGCCCCGTCGGAGGGCGACCGGCGTCAGGCCGAGGCGCGTCCCGAACTCGAGCTCGCGCAGCGTCTTCCCGACGAACGACTTCGGCGGCCGGATCTTGACGATGCCGAAGCCGGGCGCCACGTCGATGTAGTCGATGACGTTGCGGATGCTGAAGGAGTGGCTCACCCGCGTTCCCATCTCCCGCTCGGGATAGACGACGCGGTCCGCGCCGACGCGCTCGAGGATCGAGCCGTGAAGTCCCGTGGCCGCCTTGGCGATGACGTTCGCGACGCCGAGGTTCTTGAGCGCCATCGTCGCGAAGATGCTGGCCTCGGTGTTGCCGCTGATCGCGACGAGGGCGTGGTCGAAGTCGGCCGCGCCGACGGCCTTGAGCGCCTCGTCATCGCTGGCGTCCAGCTGCATCGCGTGGGTCACGTCGGGCGCGATGTCGTTGATCCGGCGCTCGTCGTTGTCGATCGCGAGGACCTCGTGGCCGAGGGCCATCAGCTCCAGCGCGGCCGCCGTGCCGAACCGGCCGAGGCCGACGATCAGGACCGAGTGCTTCATCGAGGCTCCATTCTGCGTCAACCGATGCGGATCGGTTCGACGGCCGGGCGGTAGGCGATCGGCCGGGCCTGGGCAGCGAGGGCGAGGACGAGCGTGAGCGGTCCGAGCCGGCCGATGAACATCGCGACGACGAGGGCGAGGCGAGCCGGGTCGGGCAGGCTCGGCGTGATGCCGGTCGAGGCGCCGACGGTGCCGACCGC
>DASTVH010000348.1:0-2812 GCA_035759195.1 Candidatus Limnocylindrales bacterium | reverse complement strand
ATGAAAACGACGGGCTGCCGGGCTGGCCCGGCAGGGCGGGTGGACGACGAGGTTCGCCGGCTAAGCCGGCCGGCGACACTCGCAGCAGCCCACGCAGACGCGGTTCATGCGTTCGACTCCGCCGGGGCGGTTGCCGCCCCGTCGGCAGGCGCCGCGTCGGCCGACGCCACGCCGGCCTCGGCCAGCGCCTTCTGGAGCGTGTCGTGACTGAGCATCGCGCACTTCAGGCGGGCCGGGCTGATCTCGATGCCGAGCAGGTCGAGGAGGTCGTCGGCCCTGAACGCGGCCACGTCGACGACCGGCTTGCCCTTGATCTCGTCGGTCAAGAGGCTGGCGCTTGCCTGGCTGATCGCGCAGCCGCGCCCGGTGAACCCGACGCGCTCGACGACGCCGTCGCTGATCCCGAGCTGGAGCGTGATCCGGTCGCCGCAGAGCGGGTTGTTGCCCTCGATCGACGCGGTCGGATCCTCGATGACCCCGAAGTTGTGGGGCCGCCGATAGTGCTCGAGGATGTAGTCGCGGTACAGGTCGTCCATGCGCTCGCCAAGTCTAGCCCGAATCGGCCAATTCCGACTCGTTTCGTCGGGATTGAATCTAGGCCGTGGCGCTCGGCCGCGTCAATCGGCCCGCGGCGCTCCCCCGGCGCGCCGCGAGCCGGAGTGGCTGGGCTTAGATCGAGTGGCCGACCTCCGAGATGATTTTGCTGATCTGGCCGCCCAGGAAGATCAGGGCGACGATGGCGATGATCGCGATGAGGGCGAGGATGAGTGCGTATTCGGCCAGGCCCTGGCCGGATCGATCGTGCCATTCGTCGACGCGATGAAGGACGGTGGCAACGGCTGCCCGAATCTGGTGCATGGGACCTCCCGACAGCGATCCGGGCTCGCGCCGTCGTCGGCCGATGACCGGACGATCCCAGCATCGGCGTGCCCGGCCGGCCCGGGAATCGGTGGTTACCCGGAACCGCCGCGCCGGGGATCCATCTGCGACGACCCCTTGCTCAGGCGAGGAGGGTCACCACCGCGAGCAGAGCCGTCGCGGCGCCGGCCGAGACGCCGAAGAGCAATTGCAGGCAGCCGCTGGGCTCCACGGGTTCGCCCTCCTCCCCACTATGCGCCGGCGCCGAAGATCCGACCGACCTCGCCGAGACCCGCGACGAGCGCGTCGATGTCCTCGCGGGTCGAGTAGACGTTGAAGCTCGCCCGGGCGGTCGCCGGCAGGTCGAGCCGTTCGTGGAGCGGCATCGTGCAGTGGTGGCCGGCCCGGACCGCGATCCCGAACCGATCGAGGACCTGGGCGACGTCGTGGGGATGGATACCCGGCAGGTTGAACGGCACGACCCCACCCCGCAGGTCGGGATCGAGCGGCCCGTAGAGCTCGATCCCGGGCACGGAGCGCGGCAGCACGTCGAGGGCATACGCAACGAGCTCCCGCTCGTGGGCCCGGACGTTGTCCATCCCGAGCTCGCCGAGGTAGTCGGCCGCGACGCCGAGCCCGATCGCGTCGCCGACGGCTGGCGTGCCGGCCTCGAACTTCCACGGGATGTCGTTCCAGTCGCTCCGGCGCAGGTGGACCTCGCGGATCATCTCGCCGCCGGCGAGGAACGGCGGCATCGCCTCGAGCAGCTCGCGCCGGGCCCACAGCGCGCCCGAACCCATCGGCGCGAGCATCTTGTGCCCGCTGAACGCGTAGAAGTCGCAGCCGATCGCCTGGACGTCGACCGGCACGTGGGGCACGGCCTGGGCGCCGTCGACGAGGACGAGGGCCCCGGCGGCATGGGCCATCTCGGTCATCTCGCGGACCGGATTGATCGTGCCGAGCGTGTTCGAGACGTGGGTGAACGCGACGAGCTTCGGCTTGAGGCGGAGCAGGACCTCGAAGACGTCGAGGCGGAGCACGCCGTCGTCGGTGATCGGGATGAACTCGAGGTCGCCGTCGCGCTCCTGGACGAGGAGCTGCCACGGAACGAGGTTCGCGTGGTGCTCCATCTCGGTCAGGATGATCTGGTCGCCGCGGTCGATGTTGCGCCGGCCCCACGAGTAGGCGACGAGGTTGATCGCTTCGGTCGCGTTGCGGGTGAAAACGATCTCATGGCTGTCGGGGGCATTGATGAATCGGCCGACCTTGGCCCGGGCCTTCTCGTACTCGGCCGTCGCCCTCTCACCGATCGTGTAGATGCCGCGGTGGACGTTCGCGTTGTACTCGCGCAGGAACGTGTCGACGGCTTCGATCACGACGCGCGGCTTCTGCGACGTCGCGGCCGAGTCGAGGTAGACGAGCCGGTGGCCGTTGATCTCCTGATCGAGGATCGGGAAGTCGCGCCTGACGACGTGCGGGTCGAACGCGCGGGCGGAGGTCCCCTGGGCGCCGCTTGTCGTCGTCTCGATCGCCATCGGTATCGGCCCGCTAGCGGGCTGCCTCCACGGGGGCGTGGCGGCCGTCGTGGGCGTCGGCGGTGTCGGCCTCGTCGTCGGCGCCGGCCGGTGCCTTCGGGACGAGGAGCGCCTCGTCGGGGACGTCGGGCGAGAGCCCGGCCTCGCGGAGGATCGGGCCGTAGCCCTCGTCCTCGAGGCGGAGGGCGAGGTCCTTGCCGCCGCTCTTCACGATCCTGCCCTGGGCGAGGACGTGGACGCGGTCTGGCGTGATGTAGTTGAGCAGGCGCTGGTAGTGTGTGATGAGGAGCACGCCGAGCTCGGGGTTGAGCATCGCGTTGACGCCCTCGGCCACGATCCGCAGCGCGTCGATGTCGAGGCCCGAGTCGGTCTCGTCGAGGATCGCCATCTCGGGCTCGAGGACCGCCATCTGGAGCATC
>DASTVH010000347.1:0-13076 GCA_035759195.1 Candidatus Limnocylindrales bacterium | reverse complement strand
CGAGCTCGGGCGCGATCGTCATGACCCGGAGGCCCTCGACGAGCCCCTCGAACGCCCCGGCCGGGGCGTCGGCCGGCAGGCGCAGATGGGCCGGGTCCTGGGCGCCCCGGCGGCTCGGGGCGAGGAACGGGCCCTCGAGGTTGAAGCCGAGCGGCTCGGCGCCGTCCGCGGGCGCGGCCGGAATCCAGCCCCGGACGCGTTCGGCGAAGGCGGCGAGCGCATCGAGGGGCGCGGTGACGGCGGTCGGCAGGAACGAGGTCACGCCCCGTCGAAGCAGGCGGCGGGCCATGCCGTCGAGGGCCGCGAGGTCGCCCATCGCGTCGTGGCCGCCCCAGCCGTGGACGTGGACGTCGACGAACCCCGGTGCAACGTACGTGGCGTCCGGTCCGTCGGGCGCGTCGTCGTCGAGCTCGACCGCCCGGATCCAGCCGTCCGCCACCGTGATCCGGCCGGCCGCGACCCGGTCCTCGAGGATCAGCCGGGCGGAGACGGTCGAGGTCCCGCCGGCGGCGGTCACCCGGTCGGCCTCCCTCGGCCGTGCTCGCCGGTCATGCCGCGGGATAGCCGGTCATGCCGCGGAGCCCGGCGGCGCGTCGCGGTCGGGGCTCTCGACCTCGAAGTGGACGACGAGCCCGTAGCGGTCGGCCGGGTAACGCGACTCGGTCGCCTCGATGCGCCGGCCGTGGGCGTCGACGATGACCCGCCGCTCGACGAGCAGGGCATCGCCCGGCCGGGTCGCAAGCAGCGCGGCATCCTCGGCCGTGGCCGCGGCGGCCGAGATCGTGCCGGTTCCCCGGCGGAGCATGAACCCCGCCCGGGCGAGGGCCTCGTGGAGCGAGCCCGCCTCGAGGTCGGCGGCCATGACGGCCTCGGCGCAGTCACCGATCAGGACCGCCGATTCGAGGGCGATCGGCTCCCCGTCGGCCTGGCGGAGGCGGCGGAGATGGACGACCGGCTGGCGGGCCCGGATTCCGAGGCTGGCCGCCTCGGTCGGCGTCGCCGGCCGGATGACCCGGGTCAGCATCCGCGAGCTCGGCACGCGGCCTGCCCGGCGCATCTCCTGGCTGAACGTCATGAGCCGGTTCGTCCGGCGATGGGCGGTCGGTTTCGCGACGAAGCTGCCGCGGCCCGGCTCGCGGCGGATCAACCCGTCGGCGGCGAGCCGCTGCATGGCGTTGCGCGCCGTCATCCGGCTGACGCCGAACTCGGCACAGAGATCGGCGTCCGATGGCAGCCGCTCGCCCGGCCGGAGCGTCGCGATCCGCTCGCGAAGGGCCTGCTCGATCTGGCGGTACTGCGGCCGGTACGAGACCTCGGTCATCGCGCCGCCACCGATGCCGGCGTGGCGGGCGCGCCGCCGGACTCTGGTCGCGCCATCTCGGCGCCGTGGATCGCCGCGCCGATCGCACCGGCCCAGGTGCCGAGTTCGGCGGTCACGATCTCGACCCGGTCGAGGGCCGTCGTCCGGACGCGCCGGGCAAGCTCGGCCCGGATCGGACCGAGGAGGAGGTCGGCGGCCGCCGCGATCCCGCCGCCGATCACGACCCGATCGGGCGTGACGACCGCGATGATGTTGCCGATCCCGATGCCGAGGTAGCGCCCGATCTGGGCGAGCCCGTCGATCGCCGCGGCGTCTCCGGCCCGGGCCCGCTCGAACGCCTCCTCGGCCGTCGCGGTGCCGCAGGCCGCGGCGATCTGGTCGGCGCGTGCCAGCGATTCGAGGCAGCCCCGGTTGCCGCAGCCGCACCACGGGCCGTCGGGCACGATCGTCTGATGCCCCAGCTCGCCGGCCGTGCCGTCGTGGCCCTGGTGGACGCGGCCGTCGATGGCAACGACGCCGCCGATCCCCGTCCCGAGCGTGAACCCGATCATCGAGGACGCGCCCCGGCCGGCGCCCAGCCGCAGCTCGGCGAGCCCGAACGCCCGGGCGTCGTTGATGAGGAACGCCGGCAGCCCGAGCGCCTCCCCGACCGGTCCGGCCACCGGCCGCCCGGCCCACGGCCCCGGCAGGTTCACGAGGAACCGCGTCGTCCCGGCGGCCGGATCGTAGAGGCCCGGCACGCCGATCCCGACCGAGCCGACGCCCGGCGCACGCGCGATCGCCTCGGCGCCCACCTCGGCCAGGCGGGGCACGACAGCGTCCGGGGCGGCCGGGCTCGGCGTCGCGACCCGGTCGCGGTCCACGACGCGCCACGTCCCGGCGTCATGCTCCACGACCGTCCACTTGATGTTCGTGCCGCCCAGGTCGAGCCCCAGGTGGCGGCCGCCAGGCGGCGGGTCGGTCCCGTCCATCAGGTCTCGCCCGTCACCCGGGTGTAGGCCGCCGCGACCGCCACGATGATCGCCCCGAAGAGAATCTGCCGTACGGCTTCCGGGTAGCCGAGCGACGAGAGGAGCGAGGAGACGACCGTGAGGATCAGGGCGCCGACGATCGTCCCGCCGAAGCCGCCCCGGCCGCCCATGATCGAGGTCCCGCCCACGACCGCTGCGGCCACCGACGGAAGGACCGCCGTGTCGGCGAGCGTGACGCTCGCGACGTTCGTGAGCCCCGAGTACAGGAAGCCGGCGATCGCCGCGAGGACCGCCGAGATCACGTAGAGGACGACGAGGACCTGCCATGCCTTGGCGCCCGACAGGCGGGCGGCGATCGGGTTGTCGCCGATCGCGTAGAGCAACCGGCCGTAGCCGGTCCGCCGCAGGCCGAGCAGGATCAGCGCCGCGACCGGCACGAACACGAGCAGGCTGTACGGCACGATGTCGAGGAAGAGGCCGCTGCCGACCGTCCGGAACACCGCCGGCACGCCCGCCGCGGTCTGGACCATCTCGAGCTGCCAGACGTTCGCCAGGCCGAGGACGACGAGGCTCATCCCCAGGGTCATGATCAGCGGGTGGACCTTGAAGACGCCGACGCCGACGCCGGTGACGAGGCCCGCGAGCGCGGCGGCGATCAGGGCCACGAGGATGCCCGCCGCCAGGCCCGGCCCGCCGACGAGGGTCGCCACGACGAAGCCGGACATCGACGCGACCGCGCCGACCGAAAGGTCGATCCCGCCGGTCAGCATCGTGAGCGTCTGGCAGCCGGCGAGGATCGCGAGCGGGATCGCCGCCCGCAGGATCACCCCGGCCCAGTCGGGGCTGACGATGCCCGGCCGGGCCAGCTCGCTGAAGACGACGAGCACGCCCAGCAGCACGATCAGGGGGATGATCGGCCGGTCGCGGAAGGCGTTCCGGACGTCGCGGACGAGGGTCCCGCCGCGAGCCCGGGCCACGGCGGTCACGAGCGGCTCCGCCGGATCTGGACGAGGCTGCCGATCATGACCACCCCGATCAGGATGATCCCCTGGGCGACGGTCGCGAGGTTCGTGTTGAACTTGAGAAACGTCATGTCGGTCCGGATGAGCTGGAGGATGACGACCGCGACGATGGCCCCGAAGACGCCGCCGCGGCCGCCGGCGAGGCTGACGCCGCCGAGCACGACGGCGGCGACGCTCTGCAGCGTGTAGGGCCCGGGGACCGGCGTGCCGATCCCGGTGCTCGCGGTCAGGCTGACGCCGGCGAGGGCGGAGAAGAGGCCCGTGAGCATGTAGGCCGCGATCTTCGTCCGGCCGACCGGCACGCCGCTCCGGAAGGCGGCGAGCGGGTTGCTCCCGATGGCGTAGAGCGAGAGGCCCAGGGTGGAGCGACGGAGCGGGATCCAGATCGCCGCGACGATGACGACGAGGAGGACGGCGGACTTCGGGATCCACTCGTTGCCGAGCGACCCCAGCACGAGGCCGCGCAGCCACGAGGCCGACTCGCCGCCGGGCGTCCGGAGCACGAGGAGGGCGGCGCCGGCCCAGACGAACAGCATCGCGAGGGTGACGACGATGTCCGGTACCCGGGTCACGACGACGAGCGTCCCGTTGATCGCACCGAGGACGAGGCCGAGGAGGAGGACGCCGATGACGACGACGACCGCGAACTCCTCGCTCTGGCCCTCCATGAGCGAGGCCGAGACGACGCTCGTGAGGGCCATCATCGAGCCGACCGACAGGTCGATCCCGCCGGCGATGACGACGATCGCCTGGGCGACTGCGGCGAGGGCCAGCGGCAGCACCGAGATCGCGAGACCCTGGACGCCGGCCACCCCGTAGTTCGGCTGGATGATCCGGGTGAAGACCAGCAGGAGGGCGAGGAGCCCGAGCAGGCTCAGGATCCACGTGTTGCGGCGGGCCCACGCCGCTACGAGTTCCATCACCCGGCCGCGCTCGCCGAACGCGCCGGTCGCCGCCGTCACCGGTCGGCCTCCGCGAGGGCATCGCCGGTGGACGCCGGCTCGGGTCCCGGTCGCGCCGCCGCGTCGCTCCGAGCGCCTTCCGCCGCGAGGTTGTGGGCCGCCCGGAGGAGGGCAGCCTCGTCTGCGCCGGCCGCGTCGAGCTCGGCCACGACCCGGCCGCCGAAGATCACGATCACCCGGTCGCAGGCGAGCTGAATCTCCTTCAGCTCGGACGTGTAGAGCATGACCGCGGCGCCGGCCTCGGCCAGTTCTCGGAGCAGCACGTAGATCTGGTGCTTGGTCCGGATGTCGATCCCCCGGGTCGGGTCGAAGCAGAGCATCGTCCGCACGCCGCCGGCGACCCAGCGGGCGATCGTGACCTTCTGCTGGTTGCCGCCCGACAGCCGGCGGACCTCGCCCTGCGCCCGCGTGTCGATCTGCAGCCGCTCGATCGCGCCGACGACCCGGCGCCGCTCCTCGCGGGCGTTGATCACGCCCCACCCGCGCAGCCGGGTCAGGAACGGCAGGGCGATGTTCTCGCGGACGGAGCGCTGCATGAGCAGCGCCTCGGCCCGGTCGGCGGCGATGTACACGATCCCCTCGCGGATGGCGTCGGCCGGGTGCCGGAACGCGACCGGGGCACCGTCGACGAGGAGCTCGCCGCCGCTCGGACGCTCCGAGCCGGCGAGCACATCGAACAGCTCGTCCTGGCCCTGGCTCTCGAGGGCGACGACGCCCAGGACCTCGCCCGGGTAGAGGTCGAACGAGAGATCCTGGAGCCGCGCGCCGGCACTCAGGCTCCGCGCCGACAGGCGGGGCTCGGCGCGCGCGCGAGCCGCGGCAGCGGCTCCGTCGGAGGAGGCGACCGGCTCGTCGCCGGCCAGCTCGCCGAGCATCAGCTCGACGATGCGTTCCTCGGCGCCGGGGTTGATGTCCACGACCCCGACCGTCTCGCCCTCCCGCAGGACCGTCGCCCGATCGCATACCGCGGCGATCTCGATGAGGCGGTGGGAGATGAAGATGACCGAGCGGTCGGCTCCCCGGTGGCCCGCGATCACCCCGAGGACGCGTTCGGTCAGGTCGGCCGGGAGGGCCGCCGTCATCTCGTCCATCAGCAGGACGTCGGGTTCGATCGCGAGCGCCCGCGCGAGGTCGATGATCCGGAGCGATGCCAGCGGCACGTGCCGGGCGAGGCTCGACAGGTCGAGATTCGGCAGGCCGAGCTCGCGGAGCCAGTGGTTGAACGGCTCGAGCGGCGTCTCGGTCAGGCGGAGGTTGGACCGGATGTCGAGATCCGGGATGAGCGAGGGCTCCTGGTAGACCGAGACGAGGCCGTTGTGGCGGGCCTCGGCCGGCGAGTGGGCGGTCCGCTCCCGGCCGCGGACGACGATCCGGCCGCTGTCCGGCCGGACCGCCCCGGTCAGGATCTTGACGAACGTGCTCTTGCCGGCGCCGTTGGCGCCCATGAGCGCGTGGACCTCGCCGGGACGAACCGCAAGCGACGCGGAGCGAAGCGCGACGACGGCCCCGTAGGCCTTCGAGACGCCGGTCGCCTCGAGCAGGAGGTCGGTTGCGGTCCCGGCGACGGTCATCGGTCCCTTCAGTATGCGAGACGGGGAGGCCGGCGGACCGGCCTCCCCGCGGACTACGGTGCTCGGGAGGCTACTCGCCCGGGCCCTTGCAGGCGATTGCCTGCTCCGGCGTGTAGGACGTCCAGCCCTCGATCTCGAGGCCGAGCGGCCAGAGCTCGTTGAGCCCGTCGACCTGCCAGGACTGCAGCGTCGCCTTGCCCTCCTCGGAGGTGTTGTCGGCAACGACCGGCACCAGCAGGACGGTGTTCGGCTGGGCGGCGTCGGGATCGGTCTCGACGGTTTCGCCCTTGAGGAGCTTGAGCGCCAGGTTGACGCCGGCGCCGCCGACGGCGGCGGTGTTCGTCACGGCCGCGCCCTCGAGGCCCGGGTACTCCTCTTCGTCGAGGAGCTGGGCGACGAACGCGCCGAGGTCCGCGCCGACGATCGGCACGAAGTCCTTGTTGGCCGCCTTGATCACGTCGACGACCTGGGAGTCCATGCCGGACGTCCAGATGCCGTCGACCTCGTCGTACTGGCCGCTCGCCACGAAGTCGTTGGCGAGGTTCGTGGCGGTCGTGGGATCCCAGCCCGTGTGGACGCCCTCTTCGTTCGGGACGACCTCGATGTTCGGAAACTCCTCGAGCGCCCGCTGGAAGCCGACGTGGCGGTCCGTGTCGGCCGGGTGGCCGGCGATGCCGCGCGTGTACCAGACCTTGCCTTCGCCGTCGAGCTGCTCGAAGAGCCACTTGGCGCCGAGGTAGGCGTACTCGACCTGGTTGTTGTAGAGGTTGTAGGTGCCTTCGTGGGTCACGTAGGCATCGACGGAGACCGTCTTGATGCCGGCCGCGGCGGCCTCCTCGAGGGCCGGGTTGAGCGCGTCCGGATCGTTCGGGTTGAAGACGATCGCGTCGACGCCGGCCGCGATCAGGTCGCGGATGTCGGACAGCTGGCCGGCCGCGTCCGTATTGCGATGGATCGTGTTGAGCGTCGCGACCTCGCCGGAGGCGAGGGCCTCGGCCTTGGCCGTGCAGACCTGCTCCTCGCGGAAGCCGTTGCCGACGCCGCCGCCGTTCGAGTAGCCGATGTCGTACTGGCCGCCGGACGGGGCCGACGACGCACCGGGCGCCGAACACGCGAACGTGAGCGCTGCGATGGCGGCGATGCCGACAAGCAGCCTGCGACTCGATGCCTTGATCATGCGTTCTCCTCCTCTGGCGAGCGACGCGCCGATCTGGTCGCGCCGGACGAACTGACGATCCCCGTCACGGGGAGCCGGTCGATGCGATCGATTGTCCGCACCTCCTGCACGTGGCGTCCGACGCCATCACGCTCCCCTCGTGATGGCCCGGGCGATCCGCCGCGCGTGCTCTTGATAGGCGTCGTCGAACAGGTCCCGCGAGCGATCGGCGCCTACGACCGATGCCCGGGTGATCACCGGCGGCAGCGCCCCACGCTCGACGAGCAGCTGGGCGGTGCGCACCTTGATGGAGTTCACGATCGCGACGGCGGCGGCCGTCGATCCGGGGCCGACCGGCGTGTCCGTCCCCGCCAGCTCGACGAGCGCGTCGGCGTGGGGCGTGCACAGGTCGACGATCAGGTCGGCCTCGTCGAGGAGGCGGCTGCCGACGGCCGGGTCGGGCTGGCTGGCCCGGGACTGCTCGACCGACGTGACCGCGACGACCCGGACGCCCCGGGAGCGGGCCCCGCGGGCCATCTCGACCGGGACGGCCGACGTGCCGCCGGCCGAGAAGACCATCATCACGTCGCGCGGCCCGAAGCGGAAGTTCGAGAGGATCACATCGGCGAGGCCCGGCACCCGCTCGATGAACATCGACTGGCGCTGACCGTTCGCGCCGACGACCTGGGTATGGAAGGTCATCGAGAGCTCGACGATCGGGTTGAAGCCGGGGTAGGAGCCGTACCGCGGAAACATCTCCTCGACCGGGATCCTGGAGTGGCCCGTTCCGAACAGGTGGACGAGCCCGTCCGCGGCGATCGCCTCGGCGCACCAGTGGCTGGCGGTCTCGAGCGCGGCGGCCTGCGTCTCGGCGAGCCGATCGAGAAGCGCCCGGGCCGCGGTCATCCAGGCGAGCGCCGGCGCGGCGGGCGCGGACGGCGTCATGGGAATCAGTACGCTCCGTCGCTCGACGAGGTTGTCGCCCCGACGGGCGGCCGGCCGGCCTTGCGGGCCCGGAAGTCGTCGATGATCGTCTTCGTCGCGGTCGCCCCGATCCGGGTCACGCCGAGCTCCATCACGGCCAGGAGCGCGTCGAGCGTCCGGACGCCGCCGGCGGCCTTGATCGCGACGTGGCCCGACGTGTTCGCCCGCATGAGGCGGAGATCGGCGTGGGTCGCGCCGCTTGGCCCGAAGCCGGTCGAGGTCTTCACGAAGTCGGCGCCCGCGGCCTCGGAGAGGCGACAGGCCCGGACCTTCTCCTCGTCGGTCAGGTACGCGTTCTCGAAGATCACCTTGACGATCGCCCCGGCCGCGTGCGTCACCTCCACGACGGCCGCGATGTCGGCCCCGACCTCGTCGTCGCGGCCGGACTTGAGGGCGCCGATCTTGAGGACCATGTCCAGCTCGGTCGCGCCGTCGTCGAGCGCGCGGCGGGCCTCGAAGACCTTCGTCGCGGTCGCGTGGTTGCCGTGGGGGAAGCCGATCGTCGTGCCGACCTTCACGTCGGTCCTCTCGAGGATCGACCTGGCCCGCCGCACGTCGTCCGGCCGGACGCAGACCGAGGCGACGTCGTACTCGGCGGCCAGCCGGCAGCCCTCCGCGACGAACGCGTCGTCCAGCTCCGGCCGGAGCAGCGAATGGTCGATGGCCTTGGCGATGTCGCGCTCGGTCAGGCCGTCGATGCTGATCGTCGTCATGTCGCCTACTTGATGTACGGGCGGAGGATGTCGCGGGCGAGGAGGAAGCCGCGCTTCACGAGATCGTCGGTCTTCTCGAAGTCCCGGTCTTCGTGCTCGATGATGACGTCGCCGTCGTAACCCGTCCGCCACAGCGCTCCGAAGAGGGCGCCCCAGTCGACGTCGCCGAGGCCCGGCAGGCGCGGAACCTGCCAGCCCATGCCGAGCGAGAAGACGCCCCGTTCGTAGAGCCCCTCGCGGTCGATCAGGAGGTCCTTGGCCTGGACGTGGAGGATGTGCGGCCCGAACTCCCGGATGAACCGTGGGATGTCGATCATCTGGAGGATCAGGTGGGACGGGTCGAAGTTCAGCCCCACCGTGCCGCCCCACTCCTCGAGGATCCGCCGCCAGATCCGGGGCGTCGTCGCGAGGTTGTGGCCGCCCGGCCACTCGTCGTAGCTGAAGAGCATCGGGCAGTTCTCGATCGTCAGCTTGCGACCGTGATCCTCCGCGAAGCGGACGATGTCGGGCCAGACGCGGAGGGCCTCCTGCCAGTTGTCGTCCTGGTGCTTCGAGCCCTCGGCGCCCATGAACGTGTTGACCAGCGCCACGTCCATCTTCTCGGCCGCGGTGATGACGTGTCTGAGGTGGGCGATCACCTCGGCTCGGTGCGCCGGATCGGGATGGAGCGGGTTCGGGTAGTAGCCCAGGCCCGAGATCGTGAGCCCCTTGGCGGCGATCGCGCCGGCGAGCTCGGTGGCCTCGCCCTCGCCCAGGTTCGCGACGTCGATGTGCGACGTGCCGGCGTACCGCCGGGTCGCCCCCGACGAGCGCGGCCAGCAGGCGATCTCGACGCTCTCGAAGCCGTTCGCGGCGGTCCAGTCGACGACGTCGTCGAGCGGTGTGTCGGGGAACGGCGCGGTCAGCAGGCCGAGCTTCATCGGGGGGCCTCCGAGGCGACGGGTTGGGGGACGCCGGAGCGGTCGACCTCGACCCAGCGCCCCTCGCGGGCGCTGCGGGCGATCGCCTCGCCGACGAGCATCTCGTCGTGGCCGTCGGCGAAGGACGGGTAGCCGGGGCGGGAGGAGGGCGCCCCGGCTACCACGTCTGCGTAGACCGCCCGGAAGTGGGCACCGAACGTGTCGGCGAAGCCCTCGACGTGGCCGCCGGGCAGGGCGGATGCCGCGCGGCCGGATGGGCCCATGAGGGCCGGGTTCTTGAGGAGGATCTCGTTGGGCCGGTCGCGATGTCCGAGCCACAGCTGGTCGGGCTGCTCCGAGTCCCAGGCCACCGAGCCGGCCGAGCCATCGATCTCGTACTGGAGCGAGTTCTTGCGGCCGGGGCTGATCTGGGAGACGGTCACGGCGCCGCGGGCGCCGTTCTCGAAGCGGAGGAGGATCGCGGCGGTGTCCTCGGTCGCGATGTGGCGCTCGACCGTCTCGGCCGAGCGATCTGTCGAGAACGTCTCGACCGGCCCGGTCGGCTCGCGGCGAGTCTCGATGAACGTCGCGAGGTCGGCCATGACCTCGACGACGTGCTGGCCGGTCACGAACGTCATGAGGTCGAGCCAGTGCGAACCGATGTCGCCCACGGCGCGCAGCGCCCCGCCGCGCTCGGGCTGGAGCCGCCAGTTCCAGTCGCTCTCGAGCAGGAGCCAGTCCTGGAAGTAGCGACCCGTCACCAGGCGGACGTCCCCGAGGTCGCCGGCGGCGACCGTGTCGTGGGCATGCTGGTTCAGGGGGTAGTAGCGGATGTTGAAGTTCGTCGCGTTCACGAGGCCGGTCCCGGCGGCGAGCGCCACGAGTTCGGCCGACTCCGTCGCGGTCATCGCGAGGGGCTTCTCGCAGACGACGTGGCGGCCGGCCGCGAGGATCGCACGTGCCTGGCCGACGTGGAGATCGTTGGGCGACGTCACGTGGACGACCTGGACGGCCGGATCGGCCAGCAGGTCGGCGAGGGAGTCGTAGGCCCGGGGAACGCCGAGCGCCTCGGCCCGCATCCGGCCCCGCTCGGGGCTGCTCCCGAGGACCCCCCGGACCTGGACGCCGATCCGGCGAAGCGCCTCGACGTGGACCGTGCCGATGAATCCCGTCCCGATGACGGCGGCGCCGATCGTCGCGAGCCCGCTCACCGGATGGAACTCATCGAGTCGTGGCAACCTGTCTAGACCGTCTAGATGGATGAGGCGATGCTACGGCCCGACGACGGCCGGGTCAAGTTCGGGTGCGTGCGGTGCGACAGCGGCCTCGACTCCGCATCGAGCGACGGCCCACGCGCTGCCCACGGGCCGGCTGTCGGCCGCCCGAACGCGGTGCCGTCAGTCTGTCGGATCCCGTGCAGCGGCGCTGACCGCCGGCAGGTCGCCGGTGATGTAACGCTGAATCGTCGGGCCGACGATAGAGACGATGGTCTCCGGATCGGCCGACGCGAGCGGCTCGATCCGCAGGACGTGGCGGGCCATGGCCAGCCCGACGAGATGGGAGCCGACGAGCTCCGCGCGGAGCTGGGGCTCCGAGGGTGCGAAGCGCTCGATCGCCCGGACGGGTCCCTGGCTGGTGAACAGTTCGCGCAGCATCTCCGCCGCAGCCGGATCGGTGAGCGCCGAGCGGAGGATCCCCAGCAACGCCGGCCGAGAGGAGGGCTCGTCCCACATCCGGAGCCCGAAGCGGACGAACCGCTCGCCGATCGTGTCCGGATCGCCCTCGAGGAACGGTCCGGCCGACTCGAAGTGGTCGAGGGGCAGCCGCATCACGGCGCCGAAGAGCGCCTGCTTCGAGCCGAAGTAATGGTGCACCAGCGATGGATCGACGCCGGCCGCCGCCCCGACCGCGCGGACCGACGTCGCCTCGAAGCCGCGCTCCGCGAACAGCTCCCGCGCCGCGGCCTCGATCCGCTGTCGGGTCGCCGGCTCGCCGGGACGCCGGCCGGTCCGCGCCACTAGGCGACCTCGCGGCGGATCGTGAGCGTGGCGACGACGACGAGCAGGACGGCGACCGCCGCCAGCACGCCCAGGTCGAGCTGGAGCGTCGGCGAACCGAGACCGGAACCCTTGACGAGGACCTCGCGCAGGCCCTCGACCGCGTAGGTCAGCGGCATCGCCCGGGCGACCGGCTCGAGCGCGTCGGGGAGCGAGCTGACCGGCCAAAAGATGCCGCCGAGCAGGCCCTGCGGGACGATGACGATGGGGATGAACTGGAGCACCTGGAACTCGGTCCTCGCAAACGTCGAGATGAAGATCCCGAGATTCACCGAACCGAGCGCGAGCAGCAGCGTGACGAGGAAGGCCAGCGAGGGCGAGCCCGCGTTGTGGATGCCGAGGCCGACCGTGAAGGCCGGCAGAGGACCGATCGCCGGCACATCGAGGTGGCCCAGCGAGAAGGCCATGATCACTGCGACCTGGATCGTCGCGAAGAGCCCGAAGCCGAGGCCGTAGCCGGCGACGATCTCCGAGCGGCGGATGGGCGTGGCGAGCAGCCGCTCCAGCGTCCCACCGACCCGCTCCCGAAGGAAGCTGATCCCGGTCAGGATGAAGACGAGGAAGAAGGCGAAGAACCCCACGAGGGCCGGCGCAAACGCGTCGAGGAAGTCGCCGTCGGCCGAGCCGAAGATCTGTTCGCGCTCGATCGTCGGCAGGGCGACCTGCCCGGACGCTGCCGCGGCTACGACCTGTTGGAGCGCGGCGAGGCGCGACGCGTCGTCGGTGGGGTTGAGCCCGGGCGACAGGACGCGCAGCGTCGGCCTGCCGGCCCCAAAGTCGTCCGGGAGCGACGCGGGAAGGATCAGGACGAGGTCGACCGCGCCGTCGGCGAGCGCCGCGCGGGCTGCGGCTTCGTCGCCGAGATCCGGCCCACCCTCGAGCCCGGCGTCCGCCGCGGCGTTCGCGAGCGCGTCGGCGATCCGTTCGCCGACCGAGTCGGCCTCGTTGACGATCGAGAGGCGCGTTGGTGCGGGCGTCTGGTCCCGGATGACCCAGCCGAGCAGGCCGAGGATGACGACCGGCGCCACAAACATCAGGGCGAGGGTCCGGTGGTCGCGCCTGAAGCCGCTGGCGATCCGCCGGCTGATGGCAACCGTCCGCCGCAGGTTCACTCGCCGGCCTCCGTCTCGCCGAGCCGGAGGAACGTCCCTTCGAGATCGGGCGCGCCAGCCCGTTGGACGACCGAGCGGCTCGACCCCTGGGCGAGCAGCCGGCCATGGAGGACGAGGAGGAGCTCGTCGCAGCGCTCGGCCTCGTCCATGACGTGGCTCGACACGAGGAGCGTCGATCCTTCACCCGCGAGCCGCCGAAAATAGTCCCAGAACTGGACCCGCAGTGCGGGGTCGATGCCGACGGTCGGCTCGTCAAGGAAGAGGACGGCGGGACGGTGGACCAGCGCGCAGGCGAGCGACAGCCGACG
>DASTVH010000346.1:0-3242 GCA_035759195.1 Candidatus Limnocylindrales bacterium | reverse complement strand
TCGGATGAAGTCCATCTGGCCGCCGACGCCGCTGTAGAACCGCTTGCCGACCGAGTCGGCGACGACCTGGCCGGTCACGTCGACCTCGATCGCCGAGTTGATCGCGGTCATCTTCCCGAACGATCGAATCACATGGGTGTCGTTGGTGAAGTCGACCGAGCGCATCTCGACCATCGGGTTGTCGTCGACGAACCGGTAGAGCCGGGCGGAGCCCATGAGGAACGCGGTCACGATCTTGCCCCGGTTCCGCTCCTTGGCCATCCCCGTGATGACGCCCGCCTCGACGAGGTCGACGACGGGGTCGGTGAACATCTCGGTGTGGATGCCGAGGTCGCGCTTGTCGGTGAGCGCGAGGGCGGTCGCGGCCGGGATCGCCCCGATTCCGAGCTGGAGCGTGGCCTCGTGGGGGACGAGATCCGCGACGTATGCGCCGATCTGCCGCTCGACGGGGCTGATCTCGCCGACCGGCCGCTCGTACGGCGGGACGTCGACCTCGACCGCGAGGTCGATGTCGCTGACGTGGATGAAGCTCTCGCCGAGCGTCCGGGGCATCGCCCGGTTGAACTGGACGACGACGGTCCTCGCCGCCCGGATCGCCGCGTGCATCGCCTCGACCGACGTGCCGAGCGAGCAGAAGCCGTGGCTGTCGGGCGGGGTCGCGTTGACGAAGACGACGTCGAGCGGCAGGACGCCGTTCTCGAAGAGGCGGGGCACGTCCGACAGGAAGACCGGCACGTAGTCGGCGCGGCCCTCGTTGACCGCTGCCCGTGCGTTGGGGCCGATGAACAGGGCTCGATGGCGGAAGTGGCCGGCCATCTCGGGGGCCAGGTGCGGACCGGGGCCCTCGCAGTGGAGGTGGACCATCCGGACGTCCTCGAGCTCGGCGGCCCGGGCGACGAGCGCGTCGAGCAGGACGGATGGCGTCGCCGCGGCGCATTGGAGGTAGACCGACTGACCGGATCGGATGCCGGCGACGGCCTCCTCCGGCGACACGATCGGGGGGAGCTTCAGCATGGTCCGTTCATGGTGCCGTGGCGGAGCGGCGCCCGGGAAGTCGCCGGCGGACGGCGATCGGCGGGCCGGTCGGCCCGTCCCCACGGGTCCGATGGCCCGCCGGACCGGCGAACGTGCTCAAAGCGGGGTAAACTGCTGTTCCGCCCGACCGTCGGGCGCCCCCCGCGTGGTCAAGGTTCCTCTCGAACCGGCCGTGCGTCGGCCGATTCCCAAGGTTCGAGAAGAAACAGAGGTCACATGTCCAGCGGGACTGTCAAGAAGCTCGTCGCCGATCGCGGTTTCGGCTTCATCACTGCCGATGACGGCAAGGACTACTTCTTCCATCGCGGCGCCCTCGAGGGCGATCTCGACTTCGACCGGCTCGTCGGCGGCGAGAAGGTGGATTTCGAGGTCGAGGCGAGCCCCAAGGGCCCTCGCGCCGTGAAGGTGCGCGCGGCGTGAGTGAAGAGCGGCCCCGCCCCCAGCCGACGACGATGACGGTCCCTCCGCGGCCCGGCGCCGCCGCCCGGGCGCCGGAGCCGCTCAAACACGTCATCGCCGAGTACAAGCACCAGGCCCAGACGATCACGTGCGTCTGCGGCTGGCACGGCAGCAGCGCCTCGCCGGACGGTCGCTCGTCCGACTGGAGCGCCCACGTGGCGGCCAACCGCACGAAACCGCGCTGATCAGCCCGAGTCGACAAATCGAGAGCCCGGGCCCGTGAGGGACCCGGGCTCTCTCGTTGACGGTGCGGCGGTCAGCCCCGCGTGACCTGGGACGGCCCCGCGATCGGCAGGCGGACCCGGAAGACGGCGCCGCCGGCCTCGTTGTTCGCGACCGCGATCGATCCGTGGTGGCGCTCCACGATCCACCTGGCGATCGCGAGGCCCAGGCCCGTCCCGCCGGACGGCGAGCCGCTGGCGCGCCAGAACCGCTCGAAGACGTGGGCCACATCCTCGGGCCGGATGCCGCTGCCCTGGTCGGCCACGTCGAGCGTCGCCCCGCCGCCTCCACTTCGAACTGCGACCCGGACCTCGCCGCCGCTCGGGCTGTGACGGATCGCGTTGTCGACGAGGATCGTCACGAGCTGGCGAAGGCGGGCCGGATCGCCGTCGACGATGGCCGGCTCGGGGTCGACGACGACCCGGACCTCGCGTTCACGGGCCGGCTTCGCCAGCGCCGACGCTGCGTCGGCGGCCACGTCTCCGAGGTCGACCGTCCGGCGCTCCAGGGCGATCGCGCCGGAGTCGGAGCGGGCGAGCAGGAGCAGGTCCTCGACGAGCGAGGCGAGGTGGTCGACCTCGGCGTCGATGTCGTCGAGGGCGTCGCCGACGCTGGCGACCGGCTCGTGGCGGTGCCGCCGAAGGTGCTCGAGCGAGCTGCGAATGACCGTGAGCGGCGTCCGCAGCTCGTGGCTCGCGTCGGCGGCGAACTCGCGCTGGCGGCGCAGCGCCCGGCGCTGGGCACCGAGCGAATCGCGGATCGGAACGAGCGCCCGGCGGGCATAGACCGCGCCGAAGCCTGAGGCGACGAGGACGACGACCGCCCCGCCGACGACGAGGACCCGGAGGATCGCGTCGAGCGTGTTCTGCTCGGTCGTGCGATCGCCGATCACCTGGACGTAGAAGGCGCCGATCCGGGTATCGACCCGTTCGGTCCGGACCCGGACCGGGACGCCGCCGACGGTCGCCAGCTCGATCGTCGTGCCGCCGATACGGGCCGAGTCGATTCCGGCCTCGACGGGGACCCCGTCGGGCACCTGGAAGTTGCGGCGGCCGACGAGCTCGCCGGCGTCGTCGGCGAGGACCGCGAACGTCCCCGACGATCCACCACCGAACCGGAAGCCGAGGCCGGGACCCTGTGGGTTCGGTCGGTCGCCGACGAGGAACGAGCGGGTGTCCTCGGCCCGCTGCTCGAGCTGTTCGATCGCCCGGGCCTCGAGCGTCCGGGCCGCGGCGAGGTAGAGCGCGACGCCCAGGACGATCAGGACGAGGAGCGTCGTGCCGCCGCTCCACAGGACGAGTCGCCGGCGGACGTGCCGGACGAGCCGGGCGTCCGCCGCGAGCGCCTCGCGCTCGGCGGCATCGAGTGGGGCGAGTGGCGGAAGGGTCGCCGGCGGGCTCGCGGGCGGGGCCGCCGCGCCGCCGTCAGGCATCGCTCAGCCGGTAGCCCACGCCGCGGACCGTCTCGATCCGGCGGCCGGCCGCCCCCAGCTTCGACCGGAGGTAGTGGACGTACGCGTCGACGGC
>DASTVH010000345.1:0-4845 GCA_035759195.1 Candidatus Limnocylindrales bacterium | reverse complement strand
AATACCTCCGCGGCCGATCACGCGAATCCATCGTCGGCGAGCTCCTCGCCGGCGTGCGCTCCGCACGGGTGTCGACGACCGACGTCCCCGTCTACGAGTCGGAGACCGCGGCGCTCCGGGCGGAGCTGGCCGACCCGGAGGGGCGGCCGCGAGTCGTCGTCCTCCTGTGCCACGAGGAGCGCGAGGAGGTGTTCCGGCTCCTGGAGCAGCTGGGCGCGCGGCCGATCGACGTCGCCACGGAGCTCACGTCCCTCGTGCCGCGGCTGCAGGAACGCCCGCGCCGCACCTGACTCGAGGAGGCAACCCATGCGGATCGGCGAGCTCGCGACGAACCTGGGGATCACGGCCGACACGGTCCGCTTCTACGAGCGGGAGGGCCTGCTGCCGCGTGCCCGGCGGCGCGACAACGGATACCGCGACTACACCGCCGCGGAGGTCGACCACCTCCGGCTGCTCATCGACCTTCGCCGCCTCGACGTGCCGCTCGACGAGGCGGCCCGAATCGCCGGCTGGTGCCACTCCGGCCACTGCGGCGACACGACCGAGGCGCTGCCGAGCCTGATCGCCGACCGTCGACTGGCCATCAGCGAACGGATCCGGGGACTCCAGGCGCTCGACGATCGGCTGGCGTCCCTCGAGCGGCACCTCGCCGGCGGGCGCCGGCCGGTGGCGGTGCTCGACGAGGGCGGACCGTGCTGCGCCGCCGCGGCGGCCGTCGTGGATGTCGCCAGCTCGGGCTGCGGCTGCTGCGGGCCCGATGCCGGCGTCAACTGACCGGGCCGCTCAGCCTTCCTCACCTACTTCGCCGGCTTCGCCATTCTCGGCCGCCTCGCCTTCCTCGCCGCGGAACGCAAGCGTGTGGAAGTGGACGATCCGCCACTCGTCGCTGGACCGGCGAAGGACGAACGTGGCCGGGCACGGAAGGGCGAACGGCTCTCCATCGTACGTCCCACCGAACGTCAGCGTCGACGAGACGATGGCGGTGTCACCGAGCTCGACGGCCGTAAGGTCGCCGAGATCGACCCAGGCGTCGCCGGTCGCGGTCATCTGTTCGCGGTAGGTTTCGATCATCCCCGCTGCACCCGTCTGCCACCGGCCCGTGTGCTCGTCCAGCCACCGGACATCGGGGGCCAGTCCTTCGGCCGCGGCGGGATCGCCTGCCACGAGGCTCGTGAGCGCGTGGCTCACGACGTCGGCCGTCGATCGCGTCATTGCCGTCATCGTGGGTCTCCTTTCGGTGGGAACGACGTCGACGGCGACGCTAGACCATGGAGTCGCTCCAGGGTCAAGAGGGAAATTCCAAATCGCCCGTTCGGCTCCGGGTTACCCGTCGGGTGCCTCGAGCTCCCCCGGGTCGGCGAACGCCGTCTGGCCGCGTGAGGAACCGGCGGCGGCCATCGCCTGGCGGTACACGCCGACCGCGTCGTCGACGCAGCAGACGACGAGATCGCCCGGGGCGGCCCGCCGCAATGCCGTGCGGACGGCGGCCATCTCCTCGAGGATCTTGTCGGCACGCTGGGCCCGGGCAGAACCGTCGTCCCGCGCCGCCCGGACGCCCTCGACGACGTTGCCGGCCGATTCGCCGGCCGCGCGGCCGCGCAGGTTCTTGTCCTCGCGGACGATGATCTCGTCGAACGCCGTCGCGGCGATCGCCCCGTACTCGCGCTGGTCGTCGTCGCGACGGTCGCCGGGGATTCCGATGACGCCGATCGCCCGGCCCCGCCGGGCCCCGGCCCGCCCGCCGTTGCGAGCGCCAGCATCGGAGGCGGCGACGGCGGTGACGCGGCCGGCGACCGAGACCGGCTCGGCCATCATGCGCTGCACGAAGTCGGCCAGCTGCCGCATGCCATCGACGTTGTGGCAGTAGTCGATGACGACCCGGATGCCGCCGACGTCGAGCAGGTTGAGACGGCCCGGCGCCTGGAAGAACGAGGTCGAGAACGTCCGCAGGCCCTGCCGAATGTCGTGGAGGTGGGCTCCCGCGGCCCACGCCGCGGCGGCGGCGGCGAGCGCGTTCGCGACGTTCATCCGGGCCCGGCCGCCGAACGTCGCCGGAACGAGGTGCGTGTAGAGGACCGGCATCTTGCGCGGACCGTGCTTGAGGACGATGAGCTCGCCCTCGGGCGTCCGCTCGAGGCAGAAGGCGGCGTTGCCGCGCGACGTGTGACCGTCCACCCGGTCGTAGCCGTCCTCGCCCTTCTCGGTCGACATGCTGAACAGCACGACCCGGCCGGCGCAGTGGCGGCCCATCCGGTAGACGTACGGATCGTCGGCGTTGAGGACCGCGGTCCCCGAGCGGGGCACTGCCTCGACGATCACGCCCTTGACGTTGGCCAGCTGGCCCAGCGAATCGATCCCACCGAGCCCGAGATGGTCGCCGCTCACGTTCGTCACGACCGCCACGTCGTTCCGGTCGTAGCCGAGGCCTTCACGCAGGATCCCGCCCCGGGCGACCTCGAAGACGGCCGTGTCGACGCGCGGGTTCTGGAGGACCATCTGGGCCGACTTCGGGCCCGACATGTCGCCCTTCTTCGTGAGCCGGCCGTCGATGACGATGCCGTCGGTCGACGTCATCCCGACCCGGCGGCCCATCAGCTTGAGGATGTGGGCGATCATCCGGACCGTCGTCGTCTTGCCGTTCGTGCCGGTCACCGCGACGATCGGGATCCGCGACGGCGAGCCGGGCGGGAACAGGCCGTCGATGACCGGCCGCGCGACGTACTGCGGCTCGCCCTCGGTCGGGTGCGTGTGCATCCGGAAGCCGGGGGCGGCGTTGACCTCGACGATCGCCCCGCCGGTCTCCCGGACCGGGGTCGCGATGTCGGGGCAGATGAAGTCGATGCCGGCGACGTCGAGCCCGATCACCTGCGCGGCGGTCTCGGCGATCTCGACGTTGTCGGGATGGGCCTCGATCGTCCGATCGATCGAGGTGCCGCCGGTCGACATGTTGCCGGTCAGGGCGAGCTTGATCCAGGTGCCATCGGGCGGCCGGTCGTCGAGCTCGAAACCCTGCGCCCGGACGATCGCCTCCGCCGCCTCGTCGAGCCGGATGCGGGTGAGCACCTTCTCGTGGCCGATCCCGCGCCGGGGGTCCTGGTTCGCGATGTCGACGAGCTCGCGGACCGTGTGCGTGCCGTCGGCGGTGACGCTGGCGGGGACGCGCTGGGCGATCGCCGCGACGGCCCCGCCGATCACGAGGCAGCGATAGTCGTTGCCGGCGACGTAGGTCTCGACGACGAGATCGCCCGAGCGGCTCTCGGCCAGGGCCGCGTGGAAGGCCGTCCGAACGGCAGCTTCGTCGCGGAGGTCGAGGTTGACGCCTCGGCCGTGGTTCCCGTCGAGCGGCTTGACGACGCACGGGAAGCCGAGGCGGGCGGCGGCCGCGACGGCCTCGACCTCCGTCCGGACCACCGCGCTCCGCGGCACCGGCAGCCCGGCCGAGTCGAGGAGCCGGTTCGTCAGTGCCTTGTCCGAGGCGATGTCGACCGCGATCCCCGACGTCCGCGACGTCATCGTCGCCCTGATCCGCTGCTGGTGGACGCCGAGACCGAGCTGGACAAGCGAGAACCGGTCGAGGCGGATGTAGGGGATGTCGCGGCTCGCCGCCTCGTCGAGGATCGCCTGGGTCGAGGGCCCGAACGCCTGGCGCTCGGCGAGGCGGATGAGCCGCTCCAGCTCGGCCATGAAGTCGACCGCGACCGATGGGTCGCTCGGGGCGACGAGGTGGTTGACGAGGGCGACCGCGATCTTGCCGGCCTCGATCCCGACGTTCTCCTCGCGGAACTCGAAGATGACGTTGTAGCGGCCGGGCTCGCCGGTCGCTCGCGTCTTGCCGTGGCGGACGTCGGTGCCGGCGAGGTTCTGGAGCTCGAGGGCGATGTGTTCGGCGATGTGACCGGCCCACGTCCCGTCCCGCAGGCGGGTGATGAACCCGCCACGCCGACCGAGGCTGCAGGCATGGTCCTCGAGGCTCGGCAGCAGCTCGACGAGGGCGTCGGTGAAGCCGGGGATCTTGTTCGATGGGAACTCCTCGAGAGTGCCGAGGTCGACGACCATCCGGATGACCGGCTCGCGGGCCCAGTAGTTCGGGCCGCGCAGGACGCGGGTCTCGATGATGCGGAGGGTGGGCTCCGGGCGCCGGCCGTCCGAGCGGCTGTCGGAGCGGCGTCGCTTCGGGCGGGTGGGGGCAGGTGCGGCGGCCGTGGCGGCGGCCGCGGCGGACTTCGCCCTGGTGTTGCCGCGGGACCTGGGAGCCGCCTGCGCCACGTGCCCTCCTGTCGCGGATCTCGGTTCGAGGAAGCCCGAGTGTACCTGCCGATCGGCGGTCGGCGCGGCGGACTTGGCCCTGGCGCCGTGGACCTCCCGCCGCGCCCACCGCGTTGTCGCCGCCGCCCACCGCGTTGTCGCCGCGACAACAAGCGGCGAACGGGCGCCGCGTCGCCGTCTTCCACGCCGTCCCGGGGCGGCGCCCGTGGATCGTGCGTCAACGCACGACGGCCAGCCGACGTTCGGGCGTCATTCCTTCGACGCTTGTTGTCACACCGACCACGGCTCGGCGGTCAGGCTCGGCGGACGAGCGGTCCGCCAGCCGGACCAACGGGCGGCCGGGGGATCCTAGTTCGAGCCCGCAAGGCCCCTCCGTCGTCGTGTGGTCCGGTCCGCGGGCCAACCAGCGGCGGAACGCTGCGGCCCGGGACGGCGCGAGCCGGCTGTTCGTCCGTTGGTCCGCCTGGCGGACCAGGGAGCGACGCCGCTGCGGCCGCTCCCCGTCGCCCGGCCCTACGTCGAGGCGGCCCCTCCGCCGCCGCCCTGGATCGCATGAAGCGTCGGGGTGGCGAGGCGGTG
>DASTVH010000344.1:0-10802 GCA_035759195.1 Candidatus Limnocylindrales bacterium | reverse complement strand
ACTCAACGGTTTAGCAAACCGCCGCACTAGGCCTCTATGCGACCTCTCCGACGCGCAGCGGCCGAAATCCTACCATGAGGCAGTCCGCCGTCCGAGGGGCAGGGAGCCGCTGCCGGGAGCGGGTGCGCGGCGTGCACGTGTCCGAGCGCCGACGGCCGAATCCGGCCTCTCGAGCGACGGGCCGGTGCATCGGATGCGCGGCGGCGGGCCGAAGCGAGGGCCGCCTGCAGCGGGTGCACATCGATGCCGTTTGACGCGCCCGTCGACGAAGACCCGTGCACCTGGTGCACGGCTCGCCGGCCGGCGCCGGCGATGGCGCCACCGGACCTGCCTCGGTATGCTGGCCGGCCGCCGCCGAAGGAGCCCCGCCGATGCCCGAGGATCGACCGACCGGAGCCGCCAGGCCGCCGACGCCCGAGGAGGACATGCGGGCCTACACGGTCGGCGAGCTGAATCGCCACGACGGGCCGGTCACGCTCGTCGAGTACGACCCGGCCTGGCCGGACCTCTACGCGCGGGAGGAGCGTCGCCTTCGAGAGGCTCTCGGCGACCGCGCGATCAGGATCGAGCACACCGGCTCCACGTCGGTGCCGGGCCTCGCCGCGAAGCCGATCATCGACATCGTCCTCGTCGTCGCCGACTCCGCGGACGAGGCGGCCTACATCCCGGCTCTCGAGGCCGCCGGCTATGTCCTGCGCATCCGCGAGCCCGACTGGTTCGAGCACCGGCTGTTCAAGGGCCCCGACACGAACGTCAACGTCCACACCTTCTCCGCCGGCTGCCCCGAGATCGAGCGGATGGTCGCGTTTCGCGACTGGCTGCGCTCCAATGACGAGGACCGGCGTCGCTACGAGGCCGCGAAGCGGGAGCTTGCCGGCCGCGACTGGCAGTACGTCCAGCACTACGCCGACGCCAAGACCGAGGTCGTGGAAGAGATCATCGGCCGGGCCCTCGCCCCGGACGCCGGGCCGTGACGGCGGCGGCCGCTCGTCCGCCCCCGTCGTCGGCCGCCTGGGCCGCGTTGACATCGGGCCCGCCGCTCGGTACCGTCCGCAGCACGCCATGAGCCAGTTCGCCTACTTTCGACGCCCGGCATGACCGTTCTCGGATCGTAAGACCCGGGAGCGCGGGTCGTGCCGGGAGAGCAGAGGTTCGGACCTCTGCTTTTTTGTTTCTCCGACAGGAAGGACCGCCCGCCGATGTTCGTCGTGATGGCCCGGACGGCCACCGAGGCCGAGATCCTCGGGGTCAAGAGCCAGATCCTGGCCGAGGGCATGACGCCATACGACCACCAGGGCTCTGAGCGCGTCGTCATCGCGGTCGTCGGCGAGGTCGGGCCGCGCAAGGCCGTCCTCCAGAGTCGGCTAGCGGGGCTTCCGGGCGTCGAGGAGGTCACCCCGATCAGCCGTCCGTTCAAGCTGACCTCGCGCGAGTTCCATCCCGAGGACACCGTCATCCGCGTGCTCGACGCCGTCGTCGGTGACGGGTCGCTGACGGTCATGGCCGGTCCCTGCTCGGTCGAGAGCCGCGAGCAGCTGTTCGAGGCGGCCGACGCGGTCGCCGCGGCCGGCGCGACGATCCTGCGCGGCGGCGCGTTCAAGCCGCGGACCAGCCCGTACAGCTTCCAGGGGCTCGGCGTCGAGGCCCTCCGCCACCTCGCCGACGCCCGCGAGCGGACGGGCCTCCCGGTGATCACCGAGGTCATGGAGCCGAACCAGGTCGACATCGTGGCCGAGTACGCGGACATTCTCCAGATCGGCACTCGGAACATGCAGAACTACTCGCTGCTGACCGCCGTCGGGCGGGTCGCCCGGCCGGTGATGCTCAAGCGGGGCTACGGCGCCACGATCGAGGAGTGGCTGATGGCCGCCGAGTACGTCGTGAGCTCCGGCAACCCGAACGTGATCCTCTGCGAGCGCGGCATCCGGACGTTCGAGACCTACACCCGGAACACGATGGACCTCGCCGCCGTTCCGCTGCTCCACCACCTGACCCATCTGCCGGTGATCGTCGACCCGTCGCACGCGACCGGCAAGCGCTGGCTCGTCAAGCCGCTCGCGATCGGCGGCGTGGCGGTGGGCGCCGACGGCGTGATGGTCGAGGTTCACCCGCGGCCCGAGGAGGCGCTCTCCGACGCGGAGCAGCAGCTGACGCCCGAGCAGTTCCGGGAGCTGATGGCCTCGCTCGTTCCGGTCCACGAACACGTCCGGGGCCTTCACGGCGACCCCGTGGTGAGCGGCGCCGCGCTGGGGATCGGCGGCTCCGACGGACTCTCGAAGCACTGATGGCGATGGACGCGCCCGCCGGCGCCATGGGTGGCGCCGGCGGCGAGATGAGCGACGTCGTCGTCGTGCGGCCGGCCCTCCGGCTGCGCGGCGAGCCGACCGTGCCGGGCGACAAGTCGATCAACCACCGGGCGCTCATGCTGGCAACCCTTGCCCGCGGCGAGAGCCGGATCGAGGCGGCCGGCGACGGCGCCGACGTCCGCTCGACCGCGGCGATCTGCGCGGCGCTCGGGGCGTCGGTCGAGCGGTTGCTCGACGACGCGACCGGACACGCGGCGTATCGGGTCGTCTCGCCCGGCGTCGACGGGCTTCGGCCGCCCGACGCCCCACTCGACTGCGGCAACTCCGGGACGAGCCTCCGCCTGTTCGCCGGGATCCTCGCCGGGCTGCCCTTCCGGGGGGTCCTCGACGGTGACGATTCATTGCGCCGCCGACCGGTGGCTCGTATCATCGAACCGCTGCGCTCGATGGGTGCGGTACTCCACGCCCGATCGAATGACTCCCTTCCGCCGTTGACCGTGATCGGTCGCACCCCGCTCGGGGCCGTCGACGTGACAACCCCCGTGCCGAGCGCCCAGGTGAAGTCGGCCATCCTGCTCGCGGGCCTTCGCGCGCAAGGGCGGACGACGGTGCGGGAGGTCGTCGCGACCCGGGATCACACCGAACGGATGCTCCGGGCGCGAGGAGTGGCGGTCCGGACGGAACCCTGGGCCGGCGGCGTGGCGGTGAGCCTCGAAGGAGGGTCGACGGTGCAGGCGATGAGCGAACGGGTCGCGGGGGACGTCTCTGCGGCTGCCTTCTGGCTCGTCGCGGCGGCGATCCACCCCGATGCCGAGCTGACGCTCCGCGGCGTCGGCGTCAACCCGACGCGGCGGGCGGTCATCGACATCCTCCGGGCAATGGGCGCCGATATCGACGAGCGCCCGGCGGCCGGAGCGGCCCATCCGGGCCCCGGCCCGGCGCCGTACCAGCACGACGACCCGGCCGCCGGTGCCGGCGAGCCAGTCGCCGACCTCGTCGTCCGCTCGAGCCGGCTGCGGGCGATCGACCTCGGCCCCTCGGACGTCGCCGCGGCGATCGACGAGATCCCGGTCCTCTGCCTCGCGGCGTCGCGGGCGTCGGGGACCAGCCGCATCCGCGGCGCGGGCGAGCTCCGCAACAAGGAATCGGATCGGATCGAGGGCACTGCCGCCGGGCTCCGCGCCCTCGGAGCCAGGGTCGACGTGGACGGCGACGACCTCACGATCCACGGCGGGGCGCGCCTCACCGGGGCCGCGACCGACAGCCTCGACGACCACCGCCTGGCGATGACGTTCGCCGTGGCCGGCACCTCCGCCGACGGCGAGACGAGCATCCGACGCGCCGGCAGCGCCGCGATCTCGTATCCGGGATTCTTCACGCAACTCGAGAGGGTGGGAGCATGACGAAGCGGGTCGTACTCATCGGCCATCCGGTCGCGCATTCGCTGTCAGGCGCGATGCAGCAGGCCGCCTTCGACGACCAGGGGATCGACGCGACGTACGAGCTCTGGGACCGGGCGCCGATCGCGCTCGCCGAGGCGATCGAGGAGCTGCGCGGCGACGACTACCTCGGCGCGAACGTCACGATCCCCCACAAGGAGCGGGTCGTGCCGCTCGTCGACCGCCTCACCGAGGAGGCCCACGCGACGGGCGCCGTGAACACGATCACCAAGGAGGGCAAGCGCCTCGTCGGCCACAACACGGACGTGCCCGGCTTCCGGGTCGCCCTCGATCGCCTCGTCGGCAAGCAGAAGATGCCCCGCCACGCGGTCGTGCTCGGCGCGGGCGGCGGTGCCCGGGCGGTCGTCTATGGGCTGATCACCGAGGGCTTCCAGCGGGTCATCGTCTTCAACCGCCACCTCCATCGGGCGGAAGGGCTCGTGAAGCACTTCGGTCGCAGCGCCTCGCACATGGAGCTCAAGGCGATGCCCTGGCACGAGTCGATCATCGAGGCCGAGCTGGCCAAGACGAAGGTCCTCGTGAACGCGACGTCCATCGGCCTCGACGGCGACGAGACCCCCGTGCCCGGGGAGCTGATCCCGCCGGAGCTGCTCGTCCTCGATCTCATCTACAGCCGGACCCGCTTCCTGCGCGACGCCGAGGCCGCCGGCTGCACGGTGAGCGACGGCGAGCAGATGCTGCTCCACCAGGGAGCCGCCGCGTTCACGCTCTGGACCGGCAAGCCTGCGCCGCTCGAGCTGATGCAGCGCAAGCTCAAGGAGGCGCGAGCCGGCGGCGTCCGCTCGGCCGAGGGCGAACCGGCCGGAGATGCCGCCGCCGCGACGGAGGGCGCGCCGACCGGGGCCGGCGCGCCGGACTGACGGCCGGTCGCCCGTGGGTCGCCTCCGCTTCCTGACCGCCGGCGAGTCGCACGGACCGACGCTCGGCGTCACCGTCGAGGGCGTGCCGGCCGGGCTGCCGCTGTCCTCGGACGATCTCGCCGTCGACCTGGCCCGCCGCCAGCGCGGCTACGGCCGCGGCGCCCGCCAGACGATCGAGCAGGACCGGGCCGAGATCCTCGCCGGCGTGCGTCACGGCCGGACGCTCGGATCGCCGATCCTCCTCCTCGTCCGCAACCGCGACTTCGAGAACTGGACGCGGGTGATGCAGGTCGAGGCGCTGAGCGAGACTGAGGCCGACGAGCTGGCGGCGGCCGTCGCCGAGGGCAACAAGCGGGCGACCCCGGTCACCCGGGTCCGGCCCGGCCACGCCGATCTCGCCGGCGCCCTGAAGTACGGCTTCGACGACGTTCGCAACGTGCTCGAGCGGGCCTCGGCGCGGGAGACGGCGGCTCGGGTCGCCGCCGGCGGCGTCGCCCGGGCGCTCCTGCGCGAGCTCGGAGTGGAGGTCTGGTCGTTCACGGCCGAGGTCGGCGGAGTTGCGGTCGATCCGGCCCGGGCCACCCGGCCGCGCGACGAGGCGGACGGCTCCCCGCTGCGCTGCCCGGACGCCGAGGCCGAGGCGGCGATGATCGCCCGGATCGACGAGGCGCGGGCCAACGGCGACACGATCGGCGGCGTCTTCGAGGTCGTCGCCCACGGCCTGCCGATCGGGCTCGGCTCGTACGTCCACTGGGACCGCCGCCTCGACGCGGCGCTGGCGGCCGCGGTCATGAGCATCAACATCGTCAAGGGCGTCGAGTTCGGGCTCGGCTTCGAGCAGACTCGGCGGTTCGGCTCGGTCGTCCACGACGTCATCGAGGGCCGCGACGACTCGGGCCGCTGGATCCACCGCTCGAATAACGCCGGGGGCTTGACCGGCGGCGTGACGAACGGCGAACCGCTCGTGGTGCGCGGCGCCGTCAAGCCGATCTCGACGCTTGCCCGGGCGCTGCCGTCAGCCGACCTGCTCACGGGCCGGCCGGTCGAGAAGGCCCATTACGAGCGCTCCGACATCTCGGTCGTGCCGGCCGCCGGCGTCGTCGGCGAGGCGATGGTCATGCTGACGCTGGCGGACGCGATGCTCGAGAAGTTCGGCGGCGACTCGCTCGACGAGACACGTGACAACCTGGCCCGCTACCGCGAGCGCATCGCGCGGCCGCCGGCCGACGCCGTTCCGGCGGGTGCCGCCGCCACGGCCGAGTCGGGCTCGGGCGGGGACGACTAGGCTCCGTCGATGGACGTCGTCCTCGTCGGCCTGCCCGGCAGCGGCAAGAGCGCCGTCGGGCGCCGTCTCGCCCATCGCCACGACGCCCCGTTCGTCGACCTCGACGACCAGATCGAGCGCGCGAGCGGCCGCTCGATCCCGGAGATCTTCGCCGAGGACGGCGAGCCGGTCTTCCGCCGCCTCGAGCGCGAGGCGGTCGCGGCGCTCGGTCCGGCGGATCCCGATCCGCAGGTCCGGCGGGTCATCGCGACCGGAGGCGGCGCCGTGGTCGACCCGCGCAACCGCTGGGCGCTCTACCGCCGCCGCCTCCCGATCTGGCTCGACGGACGCCCCGAGGTCCTCGCCCAGCGCCTGCGTCGGAGCCCCCACGTCCGGCCGCTCGTCGCCGGCCGCGACCCGATCGGAGCGATCCGCGGCCTCGCCCACGAGCGCGAGCGGTTCTACGCGCCGGGCCATCGGTTGAACAGCGCCTCGGAGGTCAGCACGCTCGTCGAGCGCATCGACGAGATCGCGGCCGCGAGACGAGGGCTGGGTGGGGCCGCCGGGGGCGGAGCGGGTGGCGGCGGCGGCGGGGCGGACCGCGGCGGCACCGTGCTGCTCCGGGCCGAGACCGCGATCGGTCGGATCGTCGTCGGCGAGGGTGTCGCCGCGGCGGAGGTCGCCGCGGCGCTCCGGGCAGTCGATGCGCGTCGAGCGATCCTCGTCTCGGAGCCGGGCGCCTGGGCCGCGGCGGGCGAGGGCCTTGCGGTCGCGCTCGGCGCGGTCGGCTGGACCGTCGAGCGGGTGATGCTCCCGGAGGGCGAAGACGCCAAGCGGCTGGCGGTCATCGAGGCCGCGGCGAGCGAGCTGGCCCGCCTCCGGGCGGAGCGGCGCGAGCCGCTCGTCGCGGTCGGCGGCGGCGCGCTCGGCGACGCGGCGGGCTTCCTCGCGGCCACGTGGCTGCGCGGCGTGCCGGTCATCCACGTCCCGACGACGCTCGTCGCCCAGATCGATTCGTCGATCGGCGGCAAGACCGGGGTCGACCTGTCCGAGGGCAAGAACCTCGTCGGCGCATTCCACCAGCCGCTCGTCGTCGTGATCGACGTCGCGTTCCTGCGCTCGCTGCCCGATCGTCAGCGGCGGGCGGCGCTCGGCGAGGCGGTGAAGATGGCGGCGCTCGGCGACGAACGCCTGTTCGCGCTTCTCGAGGTCGAGGGCGAGGCGATCGCTGCCGGCGACGACGCGGCCTTCGAACGCGGCGCGATCGCCGAGGCGGTCGAGCGGGCGGCCTGGGCGAAGGTCGAGGTCGTGACGGCCGACGAGCGCGAGCAGGGCGCGACCGGCGGGCGGATCACCCTGAACCTCGGCCACTCGGTCGGCCACGCGGTGGAGGCGGCCGGGGGCTTCGGCGAGCTGCTCCACGGCGAGGCCGTCGCCGTCGGGCTGCGGGCGGCGGCCAGGATCGGCGTAGAGCTGGGCGTGACGCCGCCGGCGCTGGCCGCCCGGATCGAGCGATTGTTGACGCGCCTCGGCCTGGCGACCGAGCCCGTGGCGTATCGGCTCGAGACCGTCATGGCCCACCTCGCCACGGACAAGAAGCACGCCGGCGGGAGCCTCCGCTGGGTCCTGCCGGGGCCTTCCGGGCCCGAGGTCCGGTCCGACGTCCCCGACGAGCTCGTCGAGCGAGTGGTCGGCGGGCTGCTGGCGCCGGCAGGTGCGCCGAGCGGATCGGGGAGCGGCCGTCCATGACCCGCGTGCTCGTCCTGCAGGGCCCGAATCTCAACCTGCTCGGGGAACGGGAGCCGGAGATCTACGGCCGCGACTCGCTCGACGACATCCACGCCGAGATCGCCGCGCGGGCGACCGAGCTGGGCATCGAGGTCGAGTTCTTCCAGTCGAACCACGAGGGTGCGCTCATCGACCGCCTCCACGTCCGCGACTTCCGCGCCGCGATCGTCAACGCCGGGGGCCTGACCCACACTTCGGTCGCGCTGCGTGACGCGCTCATCGGCATCGACCGGCCGTTCTGGGAGGTCCACCTGTCGGACCCCGCCACGCGTGAGCCGTTCCGGCACGTCAACTTCCTGCGCGACGTGGCGGTCGAGTCGTTCGTCGGGATGGGCAAGCGTGGTTACCTCGTTGCCCTCGAGGCGATCGCCCGACACTTCCGGACGACGGCTCATGGCTGACCGGACGGGACGGAACGGCGAAGCCGAGACGCCCGAGCTGCGTCGGCTGCGCAAGCGGATCGACGCGCTCGACCGGCGGATCGTCGGGCTGCTGAACGAACGGGCCGAGCTGGGACGCGAGGTCGGCCGGGCGAAGATCGCCGCCGGCCGGCGGACCGTCCGCGACGTCGAGCGGGAGCGGGAAGTGCTGCTCCGTGTGACGATCGCGAACGCCGGCCCGATCCCCCAGGCCGACCTGCTCGCGATCTACCGTCGGCTCATCGCCGCGACGCGAGCACTCGAGAAGCGGGACCGGGGCCCAGAGGAGGCATAAGGCGGCCGGTCGCGCTCATCGGTCGAACCAGCGACCCTGCGGAGGCCCGCATCGTCCGCATGCCCACCAGGCGTACCGGGCGGCACAACCACCACGACCGGCCCTCGTGAACGACCGGTCATGCGCCGGGCGAATGCCACGGCACCCTGGCGGCAACGCGGAGGACGTCCCGTGGCGAGCTAAGCCTGGGGCGAATATCGGCTCAGTTGCAGTCGGTCCGTTGGTAGTCGTCACCGATCACGTGGGAAATCACCGATCATCGGCGCTCCTCGGCCGCCCGGTCGGCGCGCGGAGCTCCGTGCCGTGTGCGACCGACGGGGAGCTCGGACAGGTGGCGTGGCGGGCATGGACGAGCACGGGCCGGACACCAGCCACAGGTCGTCCGCCCGGCCACTCCGATCGCTCAGACGGCCTCGGCGAGGCGCTCCCGCATCCGGCCCCGTGCCCGGAAGAGCAGCGCTCGCGTGGCGAGCTCCGTCCGCCCGAGCCGCTGTGCGATCTCCGAGTTCCGGAAGCCGCTCGCGGCGAGGACCATCGCCGTCCGATCGTCGGCCCGGGCGGTCGCGAGGGCCGACTGGATCGCCTCGTCCCGCTCCCGCTCGACGACGGTCTCTTCGGTCGAGGCAACGCTGCCGCTCGTGACGAGCCGGTCGGCGGACCGCTCCGCGACCTGCCGGCGGCGCGCCGACGTCACGACGAGGTTATGGGCGACCCGGTTCATCCAGGCGGCGGGCGACTCGGGCAGCCCCTCGTGGCGGGCCATGACCAGGAGACGGACGGCGACCTCCTGGCAGACGTCGGCGGCCTCGTCGGGGTCGCGGACGAGCGAACGGACGTACCGCTCGAGGCCGGGCTGGTGGGTCGCGATGATCCGGACGACGTCCGTGTCGGCGTGCTGGTCCATGGTCGATCTCCCTCTCGGCGGCGGTCGACTCGACCGCTCGAGAGAGGTATCGACGGGCGCATGGCCCGGGCACATCGGGCCCGTGTCCCGACCGGGCGGGCAACCGATCGGGCAACTCGTCGCGTGCCGGCCGCCGGCGGCGGGGCCCCGGGGAAGCCTTAGCCGCGACCGCCGTCGGTCCCGAGCCCGGCCTCGCGGGCGCGGACGATCGCCTGCCCGCGATCGGCGACCTGGAGCTTGGCGAAGACGTTCGCGACGTGGTTCCGAACCGTCTTCGAGGTGATCCCGAGGTGGTGGGCGATGTCGCTGTTCGAGCGGCCCTGGGCGATGAGGACGAGGATCTCCCGCTCGCGGTCGGTCAGCTCCGGGAAGGGCGACGGCTCGCCCGATCGACCGGCGGCGAAGAACGACATCATCCGGCGGGCGATGGAGGCGCCGAAGATCGCCTCGCCGACGGCGGCCGCCCGGATCGCGCGGAGCAGCTCCTCGCTGTCGGCGTCCTTCGGGATGTACCCGCGCGCCCCGGCCCGCATCGCCGCGAAGAGCGACTCGTCGTCCTCGGACATCGTCAGGACGAGCACGCCGACCGACGGGTCCGCCGCGGTGATGCGCCGCGTCGCCTCGATCCCGGACATCTCGGGCATCCGCAGGTCCATCAGGACGATCTGCGGCCTGCCCTCGGCCGCCAGGGCGACCGCCTCGACGCCCGTCGTCGCCTCGCCGACGAGGTCGAGGTCGGGCGAGCGGTCGACGAGCCCGCGCAGGCCGTCGCGGAACACGGGATGGTCGTCGGCGATCAGGACCCGGATGCGCTCGCTCATGGCTCGAGGAGGGCCGGCGCGGACAGGCGCGGGTCGACGGGCAGCCGTGCGACGAGGCGCGTCCCGCGAGGATTCGCCGCCTCGTACCTCGCGTCACCACCGACCTCGGCGGCGCGCTCGCGGATCGACCGGGTCCCGACACCGCTCGCGCCGCCCGACATCCCGACCCCGTCGTCGACCACCTCGATCGCCAGCTCTCCGTCGTCCAGTCGCATCGTGACCCTGCATGTGGATGCATCCGCGTGTCGGATGACGTTCATCATGCCCTCGACCAGAACCCGGTAGGCCGCCACCTCGACGGCCGCCGGCAGGGCAGGAAGCCGGTCCGGGACGTCGACGATGATGACAGGCCCGCCGCCCGACGGTGACTCCAGGCTCTGGGCCTGCTGACGGACCGCGCCCGCGAGCCCGAGCGCGTCGAGGGCCGGCGGCCGCAGATCGCGGGCCACGCGCCGGATGTCCGCAATCGCATCGCGGAGGTCGCCGCGGATCGCGCCGAGGAGCGCCTCGGCGGCGTCGGGATCGGAGCGGATGCTGCTCCGAGCCTGATCGACCTTCAGGCCGACGGCGGCGAGCGTCGGGGCCAGCCCGTCGTGGAGCTCACGGCGGAGCCGGCGGCGCTCCTCCTCCCGGGCGGCGATGATCGCCTCGCGGCTTCGCGAGAGCAGGCTGACCTGGAAGAGGC
>DASTVH010000343.1:0-6932 GCA_035759195.1 Candidatus Limnocylindrales bacterium | reverse complement strand
CTGAACTTCCAGTTCGGCTGCGAGATCGGCTGGGAGATCAAGGGCGGCAAGCGCGGCCGCCTCCTGCGCAACCCGACGTACACCGCGATCAGCCCCCGGTTCTGGGGTGCGATGGACATGCTCGGCGGGCCCGACGAGTGGACTTTCTGGGGCACGCCGAACTGCGGCAAGGGCCAGCCGATGCAGATCGGCCACACCGGCCACCCGGCCGTCCCGGCCCGCTTCCGCGGGATCCGGGTGGGGGTGCGGGGATGACGACGACCGAGCGCGGGGCCGCCGCCGCGGCCGATCCCCTGGCCGTCGCGGATCGCGTCGTGGCGCTCGTCCGAGGGCGCGCCGCCTCGGCCGAGAGCGAGGCGACGGTCACGTTCGGGACCGAGGCGCTCACCCGCTTCGCGAACGGGTTCATCCACCAGAACGTCGCCGAGGAGCGCAGCCACGTCCTGCTGCGTGTCGCCCTCGACGGACGGGTTGCGTCGGTCCGCCTCGACGGCCCGGCGACCGACGAGCGGCTGGCCGGCCTCGTCGAGAGCGCGCTCGACGCCGCCCGGGTCCGGCCGGTCGATCCCGACTGGGCCGGCGTCGCTCCGGTCGCGGCCGCGCCGGAGGTCGAGCACTGGGACGAGCCGACCGCATCGGCTTCGCCGGACGATCGCGCGACCATCGTCGCCGCGTTCGTGGCCGCGGGGAGCGGCTTCGAGACAGCCGGCTTCTGCTCGACGAGCGCCCGGGTCGTCGCCTTTGCGAACAGCGCGGGCCAGCGCCTGACCGGCCGCTCGACCCTCGCGGCGATCGACGGGATCGCCCGGACCCCGACCTCCGACGGCAGCGGGCGGGCGGCGGCGGTGGCAGTGGGCGGGCTCGACGGCCGGGCGGTCGGTGAAGTCGCCGCCCGCAAGGCGCGCGAATCCGTCGACCCGGGCGATCTCGAGCCGGGTCGCTACGAGGTGATTCTCGAGCCGCAGGCCGTCGCAAACATCCTCCAGTTCCTGTTCGTCCACGGCTTCAGCGCGCGTCCGGTCGAGGAAGGCCGCTCGTTCGTCCGTCTCGGCGAGGCGCAGTTCGACGCCGCGATCACGCTCCGCGACGACGTCACGGATCCAGAATCGTGGGGCCTGCCGTTCGACATCGAGGGCACGCCGAAACGCCGCATCGACGTCGTCCGGGCCGGGGTCACGTCGGCCGTGCTCCACACCCGCCGGACGGCCGCTCGGGCCGGCACGGAGAGCACCGGCCACGCGATCGAGGACGGTGAGGCATTCGGCGGCCTGCCGAACAACCCCGTCCTCGAATCGGGCGACCGAACCGCCGACGGGCTCGTCGAGGGTGTCGGTCGGGGCCTGCTCGTCACCGACTTCTGGTACACCCGGATCCTCGACCCGCGGACGCAGGTCGTGACCGGCCTCACCCGCAACGGCGTCTGGCTCATCGAGGAGGGCCGGATCGTCCGTCCGGTTCGGAACCTGCGGTTCACCCAGTCGTTCCTCGAGGCGCTCGGGCCGGGCCGGGTCAAGGCGCTCGGCGCGGATCGCGCGCTGACGCCGGCCGCGTACGACGGGGTCCACCTCGTCCCGAGCCTCCACCTGGGGTCCTGGAACTTCACCGGCGGCGCCCGCGGCTGATCGGCGGCGCCCAGGCGCGCCGCAACCCGCGGGTTACGCCATCGGGTCCAGCTGCAACGGAACCGCCATCGTGCCACCTCCACGACTGATAGCCAGCCGTCATGCCGGGAGGCATGTGCATCGTGTCCTCGACGGTCCTCGACCGCCAGTCTGGTGAGAAGAAGCACTCATGCCGGGGAAACTCGTGGAGGTTATGGCGATGGACAGGGCGGGAACCGAACACTCGTTGATGAATCGGCTGATCGCACCGGGAGCGGCCGCGCTCCTCGCGATCGCACTCCTCGGGGCATCCGCGGGCGCGGTGCTCGCGGGACCCGAGAGCGGCGTCGACGTCGTCGTCCACGACGGCAACACCGAGACGGTCGCCGCCGGCAGCCCGCCGACGGCTTGCACATTCCATCTCCACTTCCAGGCAAGCACCGCGATCTCCGGCGCGTTCGAGATTCGCGCAGGTGACGACGACGGTCCGGCGGTCGCCGACGGTCTCTTCGACACGACCTCGGGCGACAGCCGCGCTCCGGCGAGCGGAGTCTACGAGCTCGACGAGGGCCTGTACTTCGTGATCTGGGACGACGAGATCGAGATGGACCACAGCTACGACCAGCAGGCGATCGAGGTCGTCTGCGAGGCTCCGTCCCCGACCGGCACGGAGGCACCGATCGAGTCGGAGAGCCCCTCGCCGACCGGGAGCGAGCTCCCCGCCGAGTCCGAGGCTCCGTCGCCTACCGGCAGCGAGCTGCCGGCCGAATCCGAGCAGCCGGCCCCGACCGGCAGCGAGCTTCCGATCGGTGGCGAGGCCCCGACCGGTGGCGTCGCCGGCGTGACCGTGACCCCGCCCGCCACCGACACGACCCCGACGCGCGCTGCGACGGCCTCGTCGGTCGAGCTGGCGGTCGCCGTCCTGCTCGGCCTGTCGGGCATGCTGGTTGCCTGGGCGATGCGCCTGCGGACGGTCGCCGAGGCCCGCCGCATCCGGCGGCGCTGATTCGACGGGAAGGACGACCCCGGGTCGCGGCGTCGCCTTGGTCAGCGGCGTCGCGGCCCACCCGCACCTCGCGACCGGATAGGCTGCGAGGATGACCCTCGACTACGACGCCTTCGAGGCGCTCACATTCGACTGCTACGGAACCCTGATCGACTGGGAGGCCGGCATCCTTGCCGGCCTCCGGCCGATTCTCGAACGCGGCGGGGCAACCGCCGAGGACGAGGCGATCCTCGAGCAGTACGCCGCCGTCGAGGCCGAGCTCGAGGCGGGGCCCTACCTCCCCTACCGGGCGATCCTCGCCCGCGGCGCCCGCAAGGTCGCCGCGGCCTTCGGCGTCGAGGCGACCGACGAGGAGGCCGGCGCGTTCGGCGGCTCCGTCGCCGACTGGCCGGCGTTCGAGGACTCCTCGAGAGCGCTCCGCCGCCTGAAGCATCACTTCAAGCTCGGCGTGCTGACGAATTGCGACGACGACCTGTTCGCGGCGTCGAGGAAGCGGCTGGGCGTCGACTTCGACTGGGTCGTCACGGCCCAGCAGGTCGGGTCGTACAAGCCGAGCCATCGCAACTTCGACGCGCTGCTCGAGCGGCTGGCTCGCGATCGTGTCACCCCGCGCCACGTCATCCACGTTGCCCAGAGCCTCTACCACGACCACGTCCCGGCGAAGAAGGCGGGCCTCCGGAGCGTCTGGATCGACCGCCGCCACGACCGGCCCGGCGGCGGGGCCACGCCACCGGCCGAGGCCCATCCCGACGCGACGTTCCCCTCGATGGCCGCCTTCGCCGACGCCGCCCTCGGCGCTGGCTGAGGCTCGGCCGCCGTCGGCGCCCGGCCGCGCAGCACCGGGGGCGCGTCACCTCGCATACTCCCGCGATGAGCGTTGCCCAGGGCTCGGGTCCGGCGATCCATGTCGCGGATCTCCGCAAGACGTTCCGCGTCCCCGTCCGCGAGGCGGGGCTCCTCGCCGCGCTCCGGAGCCTCGTGCGGCGCGAGAGCCGCGAGGTCCACGCCGTCGAGGGCATCACGTTCGACATCGCGCCCGGCGAGGTCGTCGGCTTCCTCGGCCCGAACGGAGCCGGCAAGACCACCTCGCTCAAGATGCTGAGTGGACTCCTCTACCCGACCTCCGGTGAGGCGCTCGTCCTCGGCCATGTGCCCTCGAAGCGGGAGCGCGTCTTCCTGCGCCAGATCACCATGGTCATGGGCAACCGCAACCAGCTCCAGTGGGACCTGCCGGCGCTCGACTCGTTCGAGCTGATTCGGGCGATCTACCGCCTGCCGGCCGACGACTTCCGGCAGACCCGCGACGAGTTCGTCGAGCTGCTCGAGCTCGGGCCGCTCGTCAACAAGCCGGTCCGCAACCTCTCGCTGGGCGAGCGGATGAAGGTCGAGTTCGCCGGCGCCCTGCTCCACCGTCCGCAGGTCCTGTTCCTCGACGAGCCGACGCTCGGGCTGGACGTGACGATGCAGAAGCGGATCCGCTCGTTCGTGGCCGAATACAACCGGCGCTACGGCGCGACCGTCCTGCTGACCAGCCACTACATGGCCGACGTCCAGGCGCTCTGCCGGCGGGTCATCGTCATCCACCACGGCCGGATCCTCTTCGACGGCGGCCTCGCCGAGCTGGCCGCCCGGTTCAACGCGACGAAGACGATCGGCGTGACGCTCAAGGACGGCACGGCCGACCTGTCGGCGTACGGCGAGGTGATGGATTCGGCCGAGGACGGGCGGGTCATGCTCCGCGTCGCTCGCGACGACGCGCCGGAGGTCACGACCCGCCTGCTGCGCGACCTGCCCGTCGCCGACCTGACGATCGAGGACCCGCCGATCGAGGACGTCATCGAACACGTCTTCGCGACCGAGCGGCCGGCCGACGGACCGCCCGCCACCCCCGCAGCCGAGGTGGCGACGCGGTGAGCGCCGCGTCGCTCCCGGCCGGCCGCGGATTCAGCGGGCCGCGCGCCTGGCTCGACCTCTACACCGCCTCGATGCGGATCGCGGTGATCACCCAGTTCCAGTACCGGGTCGCGAACTACTTCTACATGATCGGGATGATCGCCGAGCCGGTCATCTATCTCGTCGTCTGGTCGACAGTCGCCCGCCAGCAGGGCGGCGAGGTCGGCGGCTTCACGCCCGGTGAGTTCGCCGCCTACTACATCGTCTGGACCCTCGTCCGGAACATGAACATCGCCCTCACCCCGTGGGCCTGGGAGGAGCGGATCAAGCAGGGCGAGCTGTCGGCGATGCTCCTCCGCCCGGTCCACCCGATCCACTACGACCTCGCGTTCCTCGCCGGCTGGAAGGTCGTCGTCATCATCCTGTGGCTGCCGCTGGCGGGGCTCCTCTCGCTGCTCTTCCAGCCGACGATCGCCTTCCGGCCGATCGACGTCGTCGTGTTCTTCGTCGCGATCTGGGGTGCGTACGTCATCCGCTCGCTGCTGCTCTGGCTGCTGGGCCTCGTGACGTTCTGGACGACCCGGGTCGGGCCGGTGTTCGATCTCTTCTTCACCGCGGAGCTGCTGCTTTCCGGGCGCCTCGTGCCGCTCTCGCTCATGCCCGACTGGGCCCAGTCGCTCGCGAACTTCCTGCCGTTCAAGTGGACGTTCGGCTACCCGATCGAGGCGCTCATCGCCCGGCTGCCGGAGGAGCAGCTGTTCGGCGGGCTTCTCGTCCAGCTCGGCTGGATCGTCGGTGGCTCGATCGTCGTCATGGTCGGCTGGCGGTTCGCCGTGCGGCGGTTCTCGGCGGTCGGCGGGTGAGCGGGGTCGTGGCGTGATCGGAGGCCGCGAACCGCTCCGGCCGATCCGCCTGTTCGGGCTGTTCCTCCGCGTCGGCGCGATGAACGAGCTCCAGTACCGCGCGAACCTCGCCGTCCAGCTGTTCCAGTCGGCGATCGCGCTGGGAACGGGGCTGGCCGTCCTGGCCCTCGTCTTCGGCCAGACGTCGTCGCTCGGCGGCTGGTCGCAGCCCGAGCTGCTCGCGGTCATGGGCGTCCACATCCTCATGGGCGGCCTGATCGGGACCGCGGTGCAGCCGAACATGGAGCGCCTGATGTCGGATGTCCGCGAGGGCACGCTCGACTTCATCCTGACCAAGCCCGAGGACGCCCAGGTCCTCGTGAGCGTCCGCGAGTTCCGGATCTGGCAGAGCGTCGACGTCGCGATCGGGGCGGTCGTGCTCGGGATCGCGATCGCCCAGCTCGAGTCGGGAGTCGGGCTGCCGGGCGCGGTCGCCTTCGCCGTGGCGCTGGTCCTGGGCGCGGTGATGATCTACTGCTTCTGGCTGATCCTGACGACCGGGGCGTTCTTCATCGTCCGGATGGACGAGCTCCACGAGCTGTGGGAGGGCATCTACCAGTCGGGGCGCTGGCCGGTCGGGCTCTACCCGGGCTGGCTCCGGATCTCGCTCACGTTCCTCGTCCCCATCGCGTTTGCGGTCACCGTCCCGGCCGAGGCGCTGACCGCCCGGCTGACGCCCGAGACGCTGGCGCTCGCGGCCGGGTTCACCCTCGCCCTTCTCGTCGTCACGCGGGCGTGGTGGCGGTACGGGCTGAGGCACTACTCGGGCGCATCGGCGTAGGGGTCAGTCCGGCCACGAGCGGCCACCGCAAATAACTCAAGAGTGCGTATGTGAGGGGAAGTGTCGCCGGACGCCGACTTGAGCCCACTCGCTACGCATTCTTCCGATATCCAGCCCGCGGGTCGGTCGGCCGGCGCCCTTCCGGGTCTCGCGTACGTCCCGTTACGCACTCTTGCGTTGCGGCGGGCGCGAATCCCGGATCCGCTCAGCCGCCGAGCGACGCGAGGTGCTCCTCGTCGTGCTCCAGCGCCTTGCGGACGAGGCCGGCGACGTCGAGCACGCCGTACGTGGCGTGCGTACCGGATCGGGCCCAGCCGGCCTCGTCGAGCGCGTCGAGGAGCGCGACGATCTCGGCTCGGCCGGCGGCGAACCGGACGAGCAGCTCGTCGAGCGTCGCGTCCGGGTCGTCGAGCCAGCGACCCGGCTCGACCCAGGCCCAGTGCGGGTGGTTCTCGGTGGCGACCTGGCGGATGCGCGCCTGCCAGACCTCGGAGTCGACCGCGATGAGGTGGCGGACGATGTCGGCCGGCGTCCACTCGCCGGGGGGGACCGGGCCGGCGGCCGAGCGGGTGGCGGTCGCCAGACGATGGGCCACGTTGGCGTAGGAATCGCGGAGGGCGCCGCGATCGATCATGCGGGAGGGGGATCGGCCGCCAGGTGACCCAGCGCGACCGCGACGTGGAGGGCGACGCCGATCGGCATGACGTCCTCGTCGAAGACGACCCTGTCGGAGTGGTTGTCGGGCGCCG
>DASTVH010000342.1:0-3174 GCA_035759195.1 Candidatus Limnocylindrales bacterium | reverse complement strand
AGACGAGTGCCTTGGCGAGGACGGTGATGTCTGAATTCTCGTCCTGGTCGGACAGGGTGAGGGTTCCGACGGACTGGTCGGCGACGGCCTTCAGGCCGTTCCAGGCGGCCCCGGACGTCGGCTTGGTCCGAAGCGTCTCGACGGAGACGAGCACCGGCCGCGTGGCGGCCTCGGCGCGCTCGAGGCTCGGCGTGACGAAGAGCCCCGAGAGGATCAGCGCCGCGCCCAGGACGACCTGGACGGCGATGATCGAATTGCGGTGACGGTTCGTGCGTGGTGGACCGAGGAGGGGACCCCCGGCCGCTTGGCGAGACGCCCGCTGGGCGCCGTTGTGCGGATTCCCCGACATCCTGCTCCCTTCTACCAGATCGACCGCGCTGGGGCGCGGCGAACGACGTTCTGCCGCCGGCGCCTGCGTAGGGACCGGCGATGGACGGTGAGACGGACGCTGCGCTGACCTGCGCCTGGGGGTGGTCCGTCTGGTGCCAGTGTGCACCGTCCGTCAAATCCATGGCGCCGGCCGGCCGGCGCCGCCGCAGGATGGCGCCGTTCGATCCAAGCACTCGGCGGAACGTCCCATCAACCGGGACGGCGCGGCTTCCGATCCGGGCTGCGGGCCATCCTCGGCCCGTGCAAGACGACCTCGACCCGGCCGCACTCGAGCTTCGCGAACGAGCCCGGCGTTACGTCCGGGAGGTGCTGCGGCCGCTCGAGGACGAGTTCGAGCGCGCGGCCGGGCGGCTGTCCCGCAAGCAGGGTCGGGACCTCCGACAGGCCGCGATCGAGGCCCGTCTCCACGGCGGCTCGCTGCCGCGCGAGCTCGGCGGGCAGGGCTGGACGGTCACCGAGCAGGTCATCGTCCACGAGCAGCTCGGCCAGGTGACCGGCGGACTCTGGTCGTACATTCCGGGCGCCTACAACGCCCTCGTCCACGCGACGCCCGAGCAGCGGGTGCGGTACCTCGAGCCGTCGCTCCGCGGCGAGCGCTCGGGGAGCTACGCGGTTACCGAGGAGGCCGCGGGATCCGATGCCCGCAACCTGGCGGCCACGGCCGTCCGCGACGCGGCGACCGGCGAATACGTCCTCAACGGCGAGAAGTGGTTCGTCACCGGACCCGACGACACGGACTTCATGATCTTCCACTGCGTCGTCGTCGAGGACGCCGGTCGCCTGCCGACACTCTTCCTCGTGGACTACGACGCACCGGGCCTCCGCCTGAAGCACGACCCCGACTACACCCACACCTTCGCCGATCGCCACCCGCAGTTCGTCCTCGAGGACGTCCGCGTCCCCGAGTCGGCGATCCTCGGCGGGATCGGCCGGGCCGACGAGCTGACCAACGAGTGGTTCGTCGAGGAGCGGATCCACATCGGCGCCCGCTGCACGGGAGCGATGGAGCGGCTGCTCGAGGAGGCGGTCGAGTGGGCGACCGGGCGCGTCCAGTTCGGCCGGCGGATCTACGACTTCCAGGGCGTCTCGTTCCCCCTCGCCGATTCGGCAGCCGACGCCTCGGCCGCCCGCCTGCTCACCCGCGAGGCGGCGGCCCTCGCCGACGCGGGGGCCGACCGCAAGATCGTCCACGCCAAGGCGTCGATCGCCAAGCTGTTCGCCTCCGAGGCGGCGTTCCGGTGCGCCGATCGGGTCGTCCAGGTGTTCGGCGGGCGGGGCTACATGCGGGAGTACGCCGCCGAACGCTACTTCCGCGAGCTGCGGGTCGACCGGATCTGGGAGGGCACGTCCGAGATCCAGCGGCTGATCATCGCCCGCGCCCTCGAGAAGCGCGGCGTCGCGAACGTCGTCGGGTGAGCGCCGGGCCAGGTTCGCCGACCGCAGCCACCGAGCCGGCCCGCGCGCCCACGATCGACCTGCGCCCGCTCTTCTCGCCCCGTTCGGTGGCAGTCGTCGGAGCGTCGGCGCGCGGCGGGATCGCGGCGACGGTCGCGAACAACCTGCGGGTCATGGGCAGCCCGACCCGCTGCCATTTCGTCAACCCCCGTTACGAGGAGCTCCACGGCCAGCCGTGCTTCCCCTCGCTCGACGCCCTCCCCGAGCGCCCCGACACCGTCCTCGTGGCGGTCAACCCGCTCCGGGCGACAGCCGTCGTCGAGGACGCCGCCCGGGCCGGCGTGCCGAGCCTGGTCATCCCCGGCGGCGGCGTCGTCGAGGGGGGCGAGGCGGCAGCCGCGATGCAGCGCGAGGTCCGCGAGATCGCGATCCGCCACGGGATCGCCCTCCTCGGGCCCAACTGCATGGGCCTGGTCGATCTCACGACGAACTCGGCAACGTACATCGGCGACGTCAACCCGTGGCTGCCCCGGGGCGGCGTCGCCGGCATCGCCCAGTCGGGTTCGGTCACCGACGCCTTCATCCACTCGGGCTCGCGGATCGGCTTCTCGCGGATCATCGGTTGCGGCAGCGAAGTCGTCCTCGACGCATGCGACTTCCTCGCCTACTGCCTCGACGACCCTGAGACCGACGCGGTCATCCTGTTCCTCGAGGGCTTCAAGCGGCCCGAGCGGTTCCTCGCGCTCGCCGACCGGGCGCTCGAGCTCGGCAAGCCGATCGCCGTCCTGAAGGTGGGTCGGAGCGCCCAGGCCCAGGCGGCCGCAATCGCCCACTCCGGCTCGCTCGCCGGGGAGGACCGGACGACCGACGCGGCGCTGCGGGCAGCCGGCGTCATCCGCTGCGCCGACCTCGACGAGCTGCTCGAGACGGCCGAGCTGGTGGCCGGCTGCCGGCGCCTGGGCCGGCGGGTCGGTCGAGGGCGGGCCGGCGTGGTCACCGTCTCGACGGGGGAGGCGTCGCTCATCGCCGACCTCGCCCCGCGGACCGGCATCGACCTGGCGCCCGTGCCGCCCGAGGCGCGAGACCGGCTCCTTCGCGATCTGCCGACGATGGGCTACGTCGGCAACCCGCTCGACCCATGGGGCTCGTCCGATCCCCCAACCGCCTACCGGGCCGCGTTCGGGGCGTTCGCCGCGTCGGATGCCTATGACGTGCTCGTGCTCGTCCACGACTTCCCGTACCGCTCCCTGGCCTCGGAGATCGAAACAGCCCGCGAGGTGACCGCAGAGCTTGTCCGGGCCACGGCCGATCGGCCGGCCATCCTGCCGGTCTACGTGTCGCTCACGTCCGGCGAGCCGCCGCCCGAGACGAAGCGGCAGCTCGACGAAG
>DASTVH010000341.1:0-5550 GCA_035759195.1 Candidatus Limnocylindrales bacterium | reverse complement strand
CCAGGCGTCGGGGTTCGTGGCCAGCTCGGCGCCGACGACGAAGAGCTCCCGCTGGAGCCGCAGGATCAGGCTGGGCAGGTCGCCGAACCCGACCGACAACACGCCGTAGCGGTCCTTCAGGCCGAGCTCGGCCCGGGCCAGCCCGAGCGCGGCCACGGTCTCGTCGATCGTGCCGTAGGCCTCGGTCCGGAGGTCGTCCTTGGCGATCCGGGGACCGCCGTACAGCAGGCCGGTCGTGCCGTCGTCGCCCTTGCCGGTCGCGACCGCCGATCGGAACTCGCGGCTCACCACATCAGGCCGGCGTCGCGCGGGTCCCAGCGCTCCGCCAGCAGGGTCACCTTGACGTCGTGGTCCACGACCGACTCGGCCTGCTCCTTGACCTGCTGGATCATCGAGCCGGCATAGGGGCAGAACGGCGTCGTGAGGATCATCTTGATCTCGGTCTCGTCGGGGCCGAGGATGATCTGCTTGATCAGCGCCAGCTCGACGACGTTCATCCCGATCTCGGGGTCGACGACGGCGCGCAGCGCATCGAGGATCGCGAGCTCCGTCGCCCGGCGCTCGGGGTCGAAGGCGGGCGCGGTTGCAGCGTCGGCGGTCGTGTCGGCGGTGGTGTCGGTCATTGGAGGCTCCGGAGTGCGTGGCGTCGATCCTACCATCGCGCCCCGGCGAGCCCTCCCGAGCGGTCCGCGCCGCTATGGACCGGGGCCTCCGGGCTCCGCGCCCGACGGCACGCGCGAGCCGGCCTTCACGACGACGCCCGGCCGGCGGTAGGGAGCCGGAAGGTCGGCGGCCTCGGCCTCGCTGAGGCCCGGGCCGGCGAGCGAGCCATCGGCCTCGAGGAACTCGCCGTACCGCTCGGGATGTTCCGCGGCATACGCGTACGCCGCCGCGATGCCCAGGCGGCGCAGCTCGGGGTGGTCCTTGATCAGCTCCGTCAGGCCGTAGCCGCTCCGGCGCAGCTCGAGGAGCTGGCGGACCGTCAACCGCGTGCCGTAGCAGAACGGCTCGCCGTTCATGACGAGCGGATCGACCTTGACCCACTTGATCGTCATCAGCCGCCCCGGTAGAGGAACTGGAGCAGCGGGTTCCGCTTGCGCGCGTCGCCGGCGACGCGGCGGTTCCAGCGCATGTGGGCGATGCCCGCGTCGATCGCGGCGTGGAGCGCCGCCGCCTCAGGGCCCGGCACGAACGGCGCGATCGCGGCGCGCAGGCCTTCCATGATGTGGACGAGATCGTCCATCGGGACGCGCCGGCGGCGATAGATCGGCACGGTCTGGTCGGCCCACTTCCCGACGAAGCCCGGATCGTTCGTGGCGACCGAGAGGGCGATCCGGTCGATCATGATCTCCGTGTCGCGCAGCAGCTGGCGCAGCCCGATCTCGTCATAGCGATCGCGGAACGCCGGGTCGCGCTCGAGCGCAACTTCGAGCGCCCGGGCGCCGAGGCGGTCGGCGGCCGCGCGGATCCGCTCGGCGGCAGCGGGGAAGCCGGCAGTCCGGTCGATCGCCGGAAGGCCGAGCGATGGGTGGCTCACGAGGGCGAGTCTAACGTGCGCCGGAGGGCTCCGCCACGAACCGATACGATGGGTCGATGGACCCGACCGGCAGCGCCCAGGCTCCCGGCACCCGCGGTGAGCCCGGCGAGCGGCGACGGGAGCCCGGCGAGCCGCGGCGCGTCCTCGAGCGACCGCCGGGCGATCGCTACGCCGAGGCCGAGCGGCCGGCCCGCGCCGGACCGGGCGGCACCGGAAGCGGCGGGCCGGCTTCGCGGCTGCGGACCTCGCCCGTCGTGCGCGGCCTTGCCGCGGCGGTGCTCGGCGCGGGGGCGATCACGCTCCTCGGCGGCCCGCTCTCGGTCACCGCCGGGCTCGTCGTCGCCGCGGCCCTCATCGGCTGGCTCGTCGCCTCGCTCGTTCGGCCGGCCGTCGGGCTTGCGATCGCCCTCGCGGTTGGATCGGTCGCGGCCGGGCTTGTCGGCGTCTGGCTCTTCGCGGGGCTGGAGGGCGGCAGCCTCGGGCTCATCGACTACCTCGTCCAGGTCCAGGGCGTCCTCGTGCCGATCGAGCTGGCGACGGCCGGCCTCGTCGCGCTGGCCACACTGCGATGAGCGGCTCGTCCGGGCCGGCCGGCGGCACCGGAGCCGCCGCGCGGCGTGCGGTCGTCGCCGACCTGCGCTTCCGCCGGCCGACCGAGGCGGACCATCCGGGCATCGTCACGAGGATCGACCACTTGTGGGGCGGGCGTCGCCTCCACGACCAGCTGCCCCGCCTCTGGTTCCAGCACTTCACCGGGACCTCGTGGATCGCGGAGCGGCCCGACGGGACGGTCGTCGGCTTCCTCGTCGGCTTCGTCAGCCCGGACCGGCCGGCCGTCGCCTACGTCCACATGATCGGCACGGACCCCAACCTTCGCCGGAAGGGCATCGGGGCCGAGCTCTACCGGCGCTTCTTCGACGACGTCCGATCACGAGGCGTCGACGAGGTCCTGGCGATCACATGGCCCGGCAACCGGGGCTCGGTCGAGTTCCACCGAGCGCTCGGCTTCGAGCCGGACGCGGGTCCGGGCAGCCGGAACATCTACGGGACGGCCGCCTTTGCCGACTACGACTACCCCGGCGAGGACCGGGTCGTCCTCCGGCGGCGGCTCGTCGAGCCGGCGAGTGCCGGGTGATCGGGACGCGGATCGCCGGCGGGCTCCTGCTCCTGGCGGCCCTCGCCGGGCTCGCCGGCTGCGGTCGGGGAACCGAGCCGCAGCGCCTCCAGCCGGGCGATTGCTTCGACCTGCCGGCGGCGGGCGACACGATCGGCGACGTAAACCGGCGCGACTGCACCGGCGCGCACGCCGGCGAGGTGTTCCACGTCTTCGAGGCGAGCGGCGAAGCCGCCGCCTACCCGACCGACACCGACTGGGAAGCGATCGTCTACCCCGTCTGCGACCCCGAGTTCGAGGCCTATACGGGCACGTTCGTCGCCGACCGGCTCGACATCGACTATCGCTACTTCGTGCCGACCGCGGACGGCTGGGGCCGCGGCGACCGACAGGTGACCTGCTTCATCGTGTCGCCCGACGGCGACGCGCTCGATCGGTCGCATCGCGCGGTGCCCTGACGCCCCCGGATTCGTCGCGATCGGCTCGCAACGCGCGCCGGCGTTCCGTACCATGCCGTCTCGAGAGGGTTCGGACGGGCCCAACCGCCGAACCGGGGACACGAGGGGAGCGACCACATGCGAGGATTCCTGGCCGGCTGGGGCGTCCGGATCGCCATCATCGCCGTCATCGCCGCCGGCGCGTTCCTCCTTCGGGACCGGCTCAGCGGCAATGCCGGCGACCTGGCGGTCGGCGATTGCTTCGACGAGCCGACCGCCGCCACCGAGACCGTCGAGGACGTCCAGCACCACCCGTGCACCGAGGCTCACACGGCCGAGGTCGTGTTCGTCGGCGGCATGCCGGGCGCGACCGACACCTATCCGACCGACGACGAGTTCCTCGTCGCGGTCCAGGAGCAGTGCGTGCCGGCGTACAACTCGTATACGGGCGGCGACTTCGAGACTGACACCGACTACGACCTCGGCTACTTCGTGCCCACATCGGAAGGGTGGAGCGGCGGCGACCGGGAGATCATCTGCTACGCCTACCGCCCCGACGGCGTGCCCCAGACGACATCGATCAGGGCCGGCGGCGGGGGCTGAGCCGCCGGGGCCAAGGTTCGCCGCGGGGACGCGCGATTCAGCCGATCGCGGCCTCGGCGGCAATCGCCGTCGGCGTGAGCTGCTCGTGGAGGAGCCGTCCGAAGCGGGCAGCGCGCCTCGCCTCGGGCACCGCCGAGAGCCACCGGCGCAGCAGCGCCTCGCCCTCGTAGTAGACGAAGACGTACGTCCGCCAGAGCGGGTGTTCGATGAACTCGAGGCGCTTGGCCGCGACGTGCGGCGCGAATCGCCCGACCCGCATCAGATACGCGAGCGTCTCTTCGTGCGTCGCGCCGTCCGCGTGGCGCAGGAGCGCCGCGTTCACCCGAGTCTCGGACAGGCGCCGCCGGGGCAGGGCCATCGCCACCGCCCGTTCGGCGGCGTCGCGGGCGATCCGTGGATCTGCGGCCAGATCGAGGCCGGCCCGCTCGTAGAGCTCGACCAGGAGGTCGGCGTCCTCGTCGGGCGGCGAGGCGAACTCGCGCCCGACGTCGGCGAGTCCCTCGCTGATCAGGCACTCCGGGGTGTTGATCAGGAGGATGCTCGCCTCCATCCGCCCGAGTGCGTCGACGAGGTCGGCCTCCTTCCAGGCGTGTTCGAGGTGATGGCCCGGAAACGTCTCGTGGGCGACGGTCTGGACGAGGTCGAAGGCCCGGATCGGCAGGTCGGTGTTGATGTCCACGCGCGACCGGAGGCCGCCGTCGTACCAGTTGTAGCCCGACCACGGCTGGCCGGTCACGAACGAGACGCGCAGGCTCTCGCCCTCCGGCAGCCCGAACAGCCGCTCGGCCCGTTCGCGGAAGCGCCCGACGAGCCAGTCGACGACGGGCGGCAGCCGGTCGACCGGGATCTCGAACCGCGCATCCCACGCCGCCAGGCGATCGGCCAGCGGCTCCTCGCCGGGGAGCAGCCGCTCCAGGTCTGCGGCGGCCGCGTCGAACTGCCCGTCGCTTCGCCGCTCGGGGGTCCAGGCGAAGCAGCGCGCCACGTGGTCGAGGTACGGCAGCGCCTCGCCGGCGAGCGCGGAGGCCTGCGTCTTGAGTGCGACCACCTGGGCGTTCAGCCAGTCGCGGCGATGATCGTCCTCGACTTCGTCCGGCAGCCGGGCGACGAGCATCGCGGCCTCGTCCGCGAGTGCGGCCGGCGGGCGAAGCTGCTCGGTCTCGACCTGGGCCTTGAGCGCGGCCGGACCGAAGTAGCCGTCGACCAGGCCCGGGAGGTGCTGGTCGAGGCGGAGCGCGAGGAGGAGGTAGTCGCGCGCGATCGGATCCGGCTCCGGCACGCGGCGGGTGCCGCCGACGGCGACGACCGACTCCCCGCTCGTCACCGCTCGTCGCCCGGCACGCTGCCCATGCCCCGGCCCGGCGCGAGGCCGCGCTCCTCGCCGACGAACGGCATCCCCTGGCGTTCGACCGCGTCGAGGCTCATCCGGAGCGCCGCGGTCTTCGCCTCGGCCACCTCCCGGACGTAGGCGGTCTCCTCGTCGGGCGTCATCCGGCGCCCGCGGACGACGTTTCTCGGCTTGCCGACCATGAGCCAGCTGAGGTGGTAGCGATCCATCGAGCCCCACGCCGCGACGAGCAGGTCGTCGCTCAGCTTGAGCCACGTCTGGAGGCCGCCGAGCGAGGGGGCGCCCTGGAGCCGTTCACCTTCGGCGACGAGCTGCCGGGTCCGCGTGATGAGTTCGTCGCGGGTCACCGGTGGAGTCTAGCCCGGCCGCGTTCGCCGGAGCCGCCCGAACTCCGCCGCCAGGTCCGGCGTTCATGCGCTTCTCCGGGAGCGTATGAACGCAGGTGCGACGCCTCGCCCGGGGCAAGCGACGCGCTACTCCCCCCGGATGAACGCCTCGCGGTCGGCGCGGG
>DASTVH010000340.1:0-14798 GCA_035759195.1 Candidatus Limnocylindrales bacterium | reverse complement strand
AACCAGGAAGCGGCGGCTGCTCCTGCGGGCTCCTGGCCCCGCGGTGCCTATGCCAGCCCGACTGGGCACCGCGCCGCTGACGCCGAGCTACCCGGCGCCCCCGAGTGCCTCCAGACCCGCGGTATGCATCCCGGGACTATGTGGGGGGCAACCGGGCGAACGACCGCCTGATTCCGGCCGAGATATCAGGGGGATGCAAATCCGGCCCACAGAACGGCAGGCGCGGGCTGATTCTGCGGGCTCCCAAGCATGTGGTGTATACGCCTGCGAAAACAGCGGCGGGTCTCATGCCGGGGCTGAGCTGATGACGTTGAAGACTGTCTGGGCGAAGCGGAGCAGGGCGCGGCCGCGGGGATCGGTGGCTCAGCGATCCGGATCGAGCCGACCGGGCCGTCGAGACGAGGTGTGTGTCGCGACGCACGGGCGGCGTCATGCCGCCGCAATGCCCCCGGACGCGCCTCCGGACCGGCTGCACGGGTTCAGCGGCGTAGAATCGCGGAGTACCCACCGAAGGAGCCCGCCCCATCATGAAGATCTTCCTCGACACCGCGGACATCGAAGAGATCCGCACGGTCGCCCGTTGGGGCATCCTCGACGGCGTCACGACGAACCCGACGCTCTACTCCAAGGTCAGCAACGCCAGCTACGAATCGATCCTCCAGGAGATCTGCCGGATCACGCCCGGCCCGGTCTCGGCCGAGGTCGTCGCCGAGGACGCCGACGGCATGCTCGAGGAGGGTCGGAAGTTCGCGAAGCTCGCCCCGAACATCGTCGTCAAGGTGCCCATGAGCGAGGAAGGCCTCGAGGCGATGAGCCGTTTCGCGGCCGAGGGCATCAAGACGAACTGCACGCTCATCTTCACCGCGAACCAGGGCCTCCTCGCGGCGAAGGCCGGGGCGAGCCTCCTGAGCCCGTTCGTCGGCCGTCTCGATGACATCAACCAGGACGGGATGATCGTCGTCCGCGAGCTGGCCGAGATCGTCGCGATCCACGAGCTCGAGACTGAGGTCCTCGCGGCCTCGATCCGCAACCCACTCCACATGACTCAGGCCGCGCTCGCCGGAGCGCACGTCGCGACGCTCCCGTTCAAGGTCCTTCAGCAGATGGTCCACCACCCGCTGACCGACAAGGGCATCGTCCAGTTCCGCTCGGACTGGGACAAGGCCCGCGAGGCGCTCGCTGCCAAGAAGGGCGACTGACCGCTCGGCTGAGACAAGCACGGGTGGCCCGGCGGCGGGGCGGAACTCGCGACGCGGGCGCCTGGGTCGATCCGGCCAGATGCCATCCCGGGAACGCACGGCGTATTCGGGCGCAACCGAAGGGGTGGTACCGCCATACGCGACGACGTGATGCGGGATCGATGCGTGATCGGGCATCAGCACGCGCGCGCCGGGCGCACCGGCCTCTCGCCCAACGCTCCGCGGCGAGAGTGGGGGACCGCGCTATCATAATCGATCATCGATAACACGCCGGCGCGGTGACCGCGTCCCACGAGACACCTCGGAGGGCCAACCCGTGGCAGGGACAGAGGAGATCCTCGGCCAGTTCCTCGGCGACGATACGTTTCCGGTGACGTGGGACTCGGAGGTCGAGAAGGGCTTCTTCTGGGTCTACGACGACCTCCACATCCCGCATCCGGTCAGCCCGATGTTCTTCGACATCGGCGGCTGGTGGCTGAGCTGCGACCACATGTTCCGGCGTTTCGGAACGCCGTTCGCCGTCGACTGGCTGGCGAAGAACGTCAACGGCTATGTCTACACGACGGCGATTCCGGCCGATCCGACACTCCGGATCGAGGGGACCGAGTACAGCTCCAGCTACGTCGCCCGCGTCCCCCGCGACGCCTCGTTCGCGGCGGGCATGGGCAGATACCTCGACACGGTCCTGCCGGTCTACGGCCACAGGTTCGCCGACTGGTGGCGCGACCGCCTGGTCCCGGAGATGCGGCGCAACTTCGACTATCTCGAGGAGCGCCTCGATGAGGCCGACGGCATGTCGCTCGCCGAGATCGCCTGCCTGCTCGAGGACGCGATCGACATCCACGATCGCCACTGGAAGATCCACTGGATGCTCAACTTCGCCCAGCTGTCAGCGACCCTGAACCTCCGGGCGGTGATGGAGAAGACGCGCGGCAGCATCGACGAGGCGCTCCTCGGGCGCCTCCAGAACTCTGCCTCCGACCGGAACTGGGACTCGATCGAGGCACTCTGGCGGATGAAGAACGAGGTCCGCGACGACGCGGAGCTGCGAGGAGCGTTCGCGACCGGCGACGCGGCCGCGATCGCGGCCGCCCTGCGCGGCTCGGAGCGCGGCCGCCGCTTCGTCGAGGAGCGGATCGCGCCGTACCAGCGTGAGTTCGGCTGGCACGCGGTCTGGAGCCACGAGTTCATCTTCCCGACCGTCCGCGAGGAGATGGAGCCCGTCCTCGACCTGATCCGGGACTACCTCGAGAGCGACTACGACTACCCGACCGCGATCGAGGCGATGCGCCGGGACATCGAGGCCGCGTCGGCCGAGATCCTCGAGGGGTTGTCGGGCGAAGCGCTCGACGAGATGCGCGCGGCCAACGAGATCAACCTGCGGATGGCGCCGCTCACGCCCGACCACCACTTCTACATCGACCAGGGTGCCAACGCCCATGTCCGTCTCGTGCTCATCGCGATCGGCCGCAAGCTCGTCGACGCGGGGCGGCTCGACCGGCCGGACGACGTCATGTTCCTGCGCTACAACGAGCTGCGGATGCTGATCGGCGACGCCGGCGCGCTCGACGCCCGGGCCACCGTCGCCACGCGACGCGCCGAGCGGGAGGCAGCCGCGCGGCTGAGGCCCCGCAACTGGGTGGGCACGGTGACGCCGTCCCAGCTTGCCTTCCCGTACCTCGTCAACTGGGGGTACCCGGAGCGGTTCTATCAGGAGCAGTCGGCCGACACCCGCCAGGTCGGCGGCATCGCCGGCTCCCCCGGCGTCGTCGAGGGGATCGCCCGGGTCGTCATGACGATCGACGAGTTCGACGCGGTCCGCGACGGCGACATCCTCGTCTGCCAGATGACGAACCCGGCCTGGGTCGTCCTCTTCACGAAGATCGCGGGGCTCGTGACCGACACCGGCGGGACGACCTCGCATCCCGCCGTGCTCTCGCGGGAGTTCGGGATCCCGGCCGTCGTCGGGACCTCGGTCGCGACCCACCGGATCCGGACCGGCGATCGCATCCGCGTCGACGGCACGAACGGCCGGGTCGAGATCCTGGCGAACGGGCCGCCGCCGGCCCGGGAGTCCACTGCGGCCGACCCGGCGTCGGCGATCGGGCGTTGACGGGCGCCGTGGTCGCACCGCGCCCGCTGTCGCGCAGCGTCCTCGCCGACCAGGTCAAGGACTGGCTGCTCGAGGGCATCCTCGATGGCCGCTACCCGCCCGACTCGCGGATCATCGAAACCCAGGTGGCCCGCGAGCTCGGCACGAGCCAGGCCCCGGTCCGCGAGGCGCTCCGCGGCCTGGAGGCCCTCGGCGTCGTCGAGATCACCCCGTTCCGCGGCGCCCGCGTCCGGCGACCCTCCCGGCGCGAGATCCTCGAGGCCTACGTCGTCCGTTCGACGCTCGAGTCCCTGGCCGCCCGGCTGGCGGTGCCGCGGATGACCGACGACGATCTCGCGGAACTGGCCGATCACCTCGCGGCGATGCGGACGGCCGCCGCGGCCGGCGAGGGCCATGCGGTAGCCGAGGCCGACGCTCGCTTCCATGCCCGGATCGTCGAGCTCGCCGACAACCGCACCCTCGAGAAGGTGTGGCGCTCCCTCGAGCCGTTCTCGAGGACCTACCTCACGCTCGTCCTGCCCGGAGCGGACCCGCAGTGGTCGGCCGAGCTTCACGCCCCGATCCTCGCCGCCCTCGAGCGCCGCGACGCCGACCGCGTCGTCGCGGCCCTCAGGAGCCATTTCGACGACGTCGGGGAGAACATGGCCCGGCGCTGGCCCGACGAGGGATTGCCGCCCGTCGGCGGTCGTTCGACAGCCCCCGAAGGGAGCACATGACCCGCCTGCAGCTGTCCGAGGAGATGTCGGCCGGGCCGGCTCGGGTCCGGATCGACGTCCACGGCGCCGAGCCGATCGAGCACGTCCTCGACGACATGAACTTCCTCAACTACCGCCTCGCCGACGTCCGCAGCTCGGCCCAGGTCACGCTTCCCGAGCCGGACATCGTCTGGGACCGCGACGCGCCGCAGGCGGTCTCCTACGACGGGCGCAGGATGCGGTTCGACGGGCCGTGGCCGGCCGGTCCGATCCAGAAGGTCGTGGTCACGATGCTCGCGCTGCGGATGGAGGCGGTCGGGCTCCACCCGTTCCACGCCTCGGCCGTCCGCTTCGGGGATCGGACGATCCTCTTCCTCGGCGGCGAATCGAACCACGGCAAGTCGATGGGCCAGATCGAGGCCTGCCGCCGTGGCGCGTTGCTCGTCTCGACCGAGACCACGATCATCGACGAGGACGGCCGGGCGGTGAACGGATCGAAGCAGCCGTTCATCCGGAAGCGCACCGAGGGGACCGAGCGAGCCGACAAGGCGGCACCCGAGGCGGGCGTCGAGAAGTTCTTCGGCGGGCTGCCGACCTGGGAGATCTGGACGGAGCCGGCGAACGTCGACGTGGTCGTCGTGCCGGCGATCGACGGCAACTTCGAGCCGTCGCTGGCCGCGATGATCCCATTCGAGCGGCAGTTCCAGACGTTCCACTCGCTCCAGAACTACCTCCTGACGAACGAGCTGCTCGCGCCCGGCTTCCCGATGCCGCTCGTCGACACGGACCGGCTGCGGGAGGCGCGGGCCGACTTCGTCCGGCGCTTTGCCGAGCGCCCGTACTACTTCGTCCGGGCGGCCACCCCGCAGGTGCTGCTCGACGAGGTGGAGCGGGTCCTCTAGGCCGGCCGATGCGAGCCTTCGCGTACGCGAGCCCGACCCGCCTCGCCGACGCCCTCGCCGTCCTGGCCGAGCGCGGACCCGACGCCCGTCCGCTGGCCGGCGGCACCGATCTCATCGTCCGCCTGCGCGACGGCACGGTCCGGCCGTCGATCGTCGTCGACGTCAAGCGGATCGCCGAGCTCGACGCGTCGATCGTGGAGGACGGCGACCGGCTCGTCATCGGGGCCCGGACGACGATGACCGACCTCATGGCGGACGCCCGGATCCGCTCCCGGTTCGCCGCGCTGGCCGAGGCCGCGGCCGTCGTCGGCTCCGTCCAGATCCGCAACCGGGCGACGCTCGCCGGCAACCTGTGCAATGCCTCGCCGGCCGCCGACACCGCACCGGCCCTTCTCGTGTACGACGCCACGGTGGTCGCCGAGGGAGCGGGCGGCCCGCGCCGGATCCCCATCGATTCGTTCTTCGTCCGGTCGGGCGTCACCACGCTCGAGCCGGGTGAGCTCGTCACGGCGATCGAGCTGCCGCTGCCCCGCCGGCGGAACGGGTCGGTCCACGTCCGGCGGACGCGGCGGCGGGGCCACGACCTCGCCTCGGTCACGCTCGCCTGCGCGATCGGTCCCGACGGGGTGACCCGGCTGGCGTACGGGAGCGTCGGGCCGCGGCCGGTGCTGGCCGTCGATCCGTCGGGCGCCCTCGCCGATCCGTCCGCCTCCGCGGGCGACCGTGAACGCGTCCTGGACCAGTTGCTCGCGGCCGCCGAACCCTCGCCCACTTCCATGCGGGCGAGCCCGGAGTACCGCCTCGCGATGCTGCGCGTCCTGGGGCGTCGGGCGCTCGAGACCGCCCGGGCGCGCCTCGAGGCCGATGCCCCGTGATCGCGCCGGTGACGATCTCCTTCCGCGTCAACGCCCGCGATCGGTCGGTCGCGGTCGCGCCGAACCAGACCCTGCTCGACGTCCTGCGCGACGAGCTGGGCCTGACCGGGACGAAGGAGTGCTGCCTCGTCGGGGAGTGCGGTGCGTGCACGGTCCTGCTCGACGGCCGGACCGTCGACTCCTGCCTCGTCCTCGCCGCGGAGGTCGACGGCCGCGAGGTCACGACCGTCGAGGGACTCGCGGCGGACGGGCAGTTGACCGCGGTCCAGCAGGCGTTCCTCGACACCGGCGCCGCGCAGTGCGGCTTCTGCATCCCGGGCCAGGTCGTCTCGGCCCACGCCCTCCTGGCCGCATCGCCGTCGCCGGACCGCGAGGAGATCGAGGAGGGCCTGGCGGGGAATCTCTGTCGTTGCGCCGGGTACGAGCAGATCATCGAGGCGGTCCTGCTCGCTTCCAGCGCGCCGCAACGGGAGGCATCCCGCGTGACGCCGGCGACGGACGACGTCGCCGCTCGCCCGGACGCCCGGATGGCGCCCCAGTGACGGACCGAGGCGCGAACGGTCACGGCCCGGGTGCCTCGCCCGCACGCGTCGGCGGTCGCGCCCGCGTGACCGGCAGCCAGGCCTACGTCGCCGACATCCGGCTCGAGGACGTGGTCCACGTCAAGCTCGTCACGGTGGACGCCGCCCGGGCGCGGATCGAGGGGATCGACGCGTCCGCCGCGCTCGCCCTGCCGGGCGTCCGCTTCGTCATGACGCCTGCCGAGCTGCCGCAGCCGATGCCCCGCTTCGGGCCGCAGCTGCGCGACCGACCCGTGCTCGCGGTCGGCGAGACGACGTACCACGGCGAGCCGGTCGCGGCGGTCGCCGCCGAGACGCGGGACCTCGCCGAGCAGGCGGCGGCGCTCGTGCGGGTGAACTGCACGCCGCTCCCGGCCGTGACGTCGATCGCCGCGTCGCTGGCCGACGGCGCACCGCTCGTCCAGGATGCGGCGCTCCGCCCGGGCGACCCGCTCGCCAACACGAACATCCTGCGCGAGCACCGCTACGCCTGGGGCGACGTGACGGCGGCCGTAGCCGAGGCCGATCTCGTCGTCGAGGGAACGTATCGCTTCCCGATGGTCACCCAGTTCGCCATCGAGCCGCACGCCTTCATGGCCGCTCCGGACGGCGACGGGATCGCCGTGTGGAGCTCGATCCAGCACCCGAACTGGCTGCAGCGGGTCCTCTCCTCCCTGCTGAACCTGCCGCTGTCGAAGGTCCGCGTCTTCGCCCCGGATCCGGGCGGCGCGTTCGGCGGCAAGCAGCACGCGAAGTACGAGCCGCTCGTCGCGTTCATGGCGCTTCGGCTGGGTCGGCCCGTGCGCCTCGTCCTGACCCTCGAGGAGACGTTCCAGGCGGTCCGCCGCGGGGCCGCCGAGGTCCGGGTCCGGTCCGGCTTCCGGCGCGACGGCACGATCGTCTTCCGCGACATCGACGCCGACTATCTGATCGGCGCCTACGCCGACATCGCCGACCGGACCGTCGCGAAGGGCAGCTACACGGCGGCCGGCCCCTACCGGATCCCGAACGTCCGGATCCTGGCCCGGAGCGTCCTGTCCCACACCGTGCCGTCGACGGCATTTCGTGGCTTCGGCAACCCGCAGCAGATCTGGGCGGTCGAGTCGAACATGGACGAGGCGGCGCGGAGGCTGGAGATCGACCCGGTCGAGCTGCGACTGCGCAACCTGCCCCGACGCGGCGAGCCGTTCATCCCCGGGGACACCCCCGCCGACGGCGAGTGGGCCGACACGGTCCGGCGGGCGGCCGAGCTGATCGGCTGGGGCGACCGGGCGCCGCACGGCCGCGGCCGAGGCTTCGCGGTCGGGCTGAAGTCCGGCCCGACGACCGGTCTCTCGTATTCGACCGTTCGCCTCCTTGCCGACGGCAGTGTCGTCGTCTACGCCGGCACGTCCGACATGGGGCAGGGAGCGCGGACGATCTTCGCCCAGATCGCTGCCGGCGAGCTCGGCGCGCCGGTCGACTGGGTGACGGTCGTCATGGGCGACACCGTCGTCGTGCCGTACGACCAGCAGACGTCGGCGAGCCGGTCGTCCGTCCTGATGGGCAACGCGATCCTCCATGCCTGCCGCGAGATCCAGGCGCGACTGCGCGCGATGGCCGCGCGCCTGGAGGGCGTCGACGAATCGGAGGTCGTCGTCGAGCGGGGCGAGGTCCGGATCGGCGGCGAGCGTGTCCTGCCGGTCCGCGACGTCCTCACCCGCGGGCTCGGACGGCTCGGCGGCGAGATCATCGGCGTCGGCGAGATGCGAAAGGAGGCGGAGCCGGCGCACCCGCTCGGCGGCACGGCCGCGTTCTACGAATTCAACTGCACGGCTGTCGAGGTGTCGGTCGACGAGGAGACCGGCGACGTGACAGTCGAGCGCCACGTCACGGTGTCGGACGTCGGGCTCGCGATGAATCCGACGCAGGTCCGCGGGCAGGACGAGGGCGCGGCGGTGATGGGCCTCGGGCACACCCTCATGGAGCAGTACATCTTCGACGCCGAGGGGCGGATCCGGAACCTCGGCGCGATCGACTACCGGATCCCGACGAGCATGGACCTGCCGAAGCGGATGGAGAGCGCGATCGTCGAGAACGCCGACGGGCCCGGGCCGTACGGCGCGAAGGGCATGAGCGAGGGAGCGCTGCTGTGCGTCGCACCGGCCGTCGCGGCGGCCGTGCGCGATGCGACCGGCGTCGTGATCCGCGACCTGCCGCTCACGCCGGAGCGCGTCTGGCGGGCGCTTCGCGAGCGAGACGGCACCCAGCAACCGACCGGGGCGCGGCCGCGGTGAGATTCACCTACGGGCTCGACGAGCTCGCCCGCCTGCCCGACGACGAGGCCCGGACCGTCGCAGGCGGGAAGGCCGCCGGGCTCGCCGTCATGGCGGGGCGACTCGGACTGCCGGTGCCGCCCGCGTTCGCGATCTCGACGGCGGCCTGCCGCACCTACCTCGCCGACGCCTGGCCGGCCGGACTCGACGAGGAAGTCCGCGAGCGGATCGCCGCTCTCGAGTCCGCCGTCGGACGGCGGTTCGGCGACGCCGCGGACCCGCTGCTCGTCAGCGTCCGTTCGGGGGCGCCCGTGTCGATGCCCGGGATGATGGACACGATCCTGAACCTCGGCCTGGCCGAGGCGACGACGGCCGGGCTGGCGGCCGCGACGGGCAACGAGCGGTTCGCCCGCGACTGCCGGGCCCGGTTCGAGGCCCAGTTCCGGGACGTCGCGGAGGCCGCGGTCGTGCCCGGCGATGCCTGGCAGCAGCTGCGCCTCGCGATCGAGGCCGTCTTCCGCTCGTGGAACAGCGCCCGAGCCGTCGAGTATCGTCGACGGGAAGGGGTGCCCGAGAACATCGGGACGGCCGTCACGGTCCAGGCGATGGTCTTCGGCAACCGCGGCCCGACGTCGGCGACCGGCGTCCTCTTCACCCGCAACCCGGCGACCGGCGAGCCGACCCTGTACGGCGACGTCCTGTTCGATGCCCAGGGCGAGGACGTCGTCGCGGGCACGCACCGGACCGAACCGATCGCGGTCCTCGACGAGCGGCTGCCCGAGGTCGGTCGCCGGATCCGGGAGGCAGCCGACCGGCTCGAGCGCCACGAGCGCGACCTGTGTGACATCGAGTTCACGATCGAGGAGGGCCGCCTCTGGCTGCTCCAGGTGCGGGTTGGCAAGCGCAGCCCCCAGGCGGCCCTCCGGATCGCCGTCGACATGGCCAAGGATCCGACGTTCCCGCTCTCCCGGGGGGAGGCGGTCGAGCGTGTCGCCGGGCTCCTGGCGGACCCGCCTCGGACGGCGAGCGGCCGGAGCAGCTACCTGCTGCCGCTCGTCATCGGCCTGCCCGCATCGCCGGGCGTGGCGAGCGGCGAGATCGCGACGAGCCCCGAGGCCGCTGTTCGGGCCGCGGAGGCCGGGCGGGACGTCGTCCTCGTCCGCTCCGAGACGTCACCCGACGACGTCCACGGAATGGCCCGCGCGGTCGGGATCCTGACGGCTCGCGGCGGCCTCGCAAGCCACGCCGCGGTCGTCGCCCGGGGCTGGGGCATTCCCGCCGTCGTCGGCGCGGCGGGCCTCGACGTCCGAAACGGCGAGGTCGCGGCCGGCGGGCGGGTGCTCCGGGAGGGCGACGTCATCTCGATCGACGGTGGTTCGGGCGAAGTGTTCGAAGGGGCGATCCCGGTGTCGAGCGACGTCGTGCCCGAAACGCGGATCCTGCTCGCCTGGGCGAAGGAGCTCGGCATCCGGGTCGCTCCCGACCGGGTCGGTGTCGCCGCCGAGCAGCATCCGTCCGGCGGCGTCGGCACCGCGGCGCGCAGAGTCTCGCTTGACGACTGCATTCGCCGGCTCGGGACGAAGGGCTTCGGCATGCCGGCGAGCCTTGCCGAGGCGCTTCTGTCCGCGGAGGCCGACGCGCAGGCGCTCCTCGACCAGCTCGTCGTCGACGGCCTCGCCACCTCGGTCGCAGGCGCGTACCGCCTGACCGAGGCGGGCACGGCCCGCGCCGACGAGCTGCTTGCCCTCGACCGCGAGCGCTGGGGGGCGGACGAGGCGGCGGCGGCGCTCGAGGCGTTCCTCGCGCTCGATGCGCGGATGAAGGAGACCGTGACCGCGTGGCAGCTCCGCGCTGACGACGGTGGCGAGCCCCGGATCAACGACCACGCCGATCCGGAATACGACCGGACCGTCCTCGACCGCCTCGCCGCCCTTCATGCCGATGCGGCCGCGTGGCTGGCGCCGATCGAGAACGCCTGCGGGCGCCTCGTCGGCTACGGCGAGCGCCTCGGCCGGGCGGTCGAGCGGGCGCTCGCGGGCGACGCGAGGTACATCGCCTCACCGCGCGTCGACAGCTATCACGGGATCTGGTTCGAGCTCCACGAGGACCTGATCCGACTGGCCGGCCGGACCCGGCAGGACGAGGCGGCCGCGGGCCGGGCCTGAGGCCGACCGCGGGACGACGGTTGACGGTCAGCGCCCCTTCTCGTAGCCCAGTGCGGTCAGCTTGTCCCAGAGCGAGCCGGCGTTGTTGTTCTGGATGTGATCCATCATGTAGCCCTGTCCGACGTCGACCGGCCCGAAGCGGTCGTCGAATCGGACGCGCGCGATCGTCTCCTCCCGCGACCAGCCCCTCGCGACGGCGTCCGCCACGGCGGCCTTCCAGGCGAGCAGCACGGCCCGCTGCGTGTGGAGGTAGTCGAGCGTCACGACCGGGCCGTGGCCCGGGACGACGTGGTCGACGTCGAGCTGGCGGATCCGCTCGAGGGCCTCGATCCACTGGTCGACGTTGGAGGTCATCAGCCACGTCTGGCAGCCCGAGAAGATCGTGTCGCCGGTGAAGACGACCCGCTCCTCGGGGACGTGGACGGCCAGCTGGCCGGGCGTGTGGCCGGGCGTCCAGATGCAGTGGAAGGTGTGGGCGCCGATCTTCAGGGTCAGGTCGCCCGTGAAGACGACGGTTCCCCGGGGCAGGTTCGCGTAATACTCGTCCCGGTCGGGGACGAGCGGACCGCCCTCCGGGTCGTCCGTCGGGATCGCCTCCAGGGCGTAGGCGAACGGGTCGAGCGCCGCCTTGGGGTCCATGAAGATGTCCCAGAGCGCCTGGTGGTTGACGACCTCTCCGGTGCCCCGGAACCACCAGTTCCCGAAGATGTGATCGACGTGGTTCTCGGTGTTGATGAGGTAGCGGATCGGGCCGTGCGACTCGGCTTCCCGGCGCATCGCGACGGCCCGCGTGGGCAGCTGCGGAGTGTCGACGACGACGACCCCATCGGACGTCGTGACGAAGCTCGGGTTGCAGCCCCGGAGCTTCGTGTTCGTGAAGACGTTCGGGGTGACCTGCTCCATCATCGAGGCCAGTTGGTCCGTCACGGATCGTCTCCTACTGCGTGGCGGTCAGGCCGCCGTCGATCCCGAGGATCTGGCCGGTCACGAACGACGCGGCGTCCGACACGAGGAAGATCGCGGGCCCGACGAGATCTCCGGTCTCACCGACCCGCCCGAGGGGGATCCGGCTGACGATCCCCTCCTTGAACACCGGGTCCGCCAGGAGCGTCGCGACCTGGGGCGTGTCGACGAAGGTCGGCATGATCGCGTTGACCCGGATGCCGTGCCTCGCCCACTCGGTCGCCCACTGGCGGGTCAGCGAGCTGACCGCGCCTTTCGCCGCGACGTAGGCGGAGTAGCCGGCGTTGATGCCGAGGTTGGCCCGCACCGACGAGATGTTGAGCACGGCACCCTTCGTCCCGTGCTCGATCATCGTCCGGACGGCGGCCATCGTCGGCACGATCGTGCTGCGGACGTTGAGGTCCATGATCCAGTCCCAGGCCTCGCGCGGATAACGCTCGGCAGGGTGGAGGACCTTGCCGGCGCCCCCGCCGACGGCGTTGACGACGATGTCGAGCCGGCCGAAGCGATCGAGGGTTTCGCCGACAAGACGGTCGCAGTCGTCCTCGTTTGTTACGTCGACGGCGACCGCGAGCGCCTCGCCGCCGGCCTTGCGGACGCGTTCGGCCGCCGCATCGCACGTCTCGGACGTACGCCCGGCGATGACGATTCGCGCTCCGGCGCCGGCGAGCCCCTCGGCGAGTGCCGCACCGATCCCGCCGCTGCCGCCGGGGATCACCGCGACGCGGCCGTCGAGGCCGAAGATGTCGAGCTGGGACAAGCGCGCTCCTTTCGACGTTTGATCGATAATCGAGAATAGCGGACGGTTCGGTCGAGCGTCAACGCACGGTAGGATCGATCGGTCCCGAGCCAGCCAGGAGGACGCCCGCATGCCCGACGCCGTGCTCGACCGACCCCCGACCAGGCACCCTGCCTGGATCGAGATCGATCTCGGCGCCCTCGTCCACAATGCGCGGGTCCTCGGGCGGTCGATCCCCGCAGGCTGCCGGCTCGGTGTGCTCGTCAAGGCGAACGGCTACGGCCACGGCCTCGTGATGGCGGCACGGGCCGCCGTCGCGGGCGGTGCCGATCAACTGATCGTGGCCAATGTCGACGAGGGGCTCGCCCTGCGGGCCGCCGGGCTCGACGCCCCGATCCTCGTCGTCTACCCGATTCCGCCCGGCTCGGTGGCCGAAGCCGTCGCGGCGGGGCTCGAGCTGAGCGTCGGCGGACTGGGGTCGGTCCGGCGGACGCTCGAGGCGTGGGCGCGGCGAGGCAAGGCCGGGCGGGCCGGTCCCGACGAGCTGCACCTGCACGTCGAGGTCGACACGGGCATGGGTCGCGGCGGCATCGCCGGCGAGGCGGTCTCCGAGGCGATCGCCCTGATCGACGCGGCGCCGGGCGCGATCCTGACCGGCATCTGGACGCACCTCGCCGACGGAAGCGATCCGGCCGTCTCGGGTCGACAGACGAGCCGATTCAGGGCCGTTCTCGACGAACTGGCCGCGACCGGACGGCCGACGCCGCTGCGCCACGTCGCGGCGACCGAGGGGATCATCGTCGCGACCGCACCGACCTACGACATGGTCCGGGTGGGACTGGGTTACTACGGCGAGATCGGGCTGGGCGTCCAGCCGGCGGCCGGCCGAGAGGCGCTGGCGGCCGAGTTGCGTCCGGCCATGTCCGTGAAGGCCCGGCCGGTGCGCCTCGAGACCATCGCGACGGGCGGTTCGGTCGGCTACGGCGGCGAGTGGACCGCGCAGCGGAGCTCGCTCGTCGCAACGCTCCCGATCGGGTACGCCGACGGTTGGAGCCGCTCGACCTGGCCCGGCGCCGAGGCGCTCGTCGGCGGCCGACGCGTGCCCCTCGTCGGCCGGGTGTCGATGGATTCGGTCTGCGCCGACGTGACCGACGCCGGGGCCGTAACGATGGACGACGAATTCGTGCTGCTCGGCCGACAGGGAGACGCGCGGATCACGGCCGCCGACCTGGCCCGGCAGCGGGGGACGATCCCGAACGAGATCTTCTGCTCGTTCGGTCCGCGGCTGCCACGGCTCTACCTCGAGGAGGGGCGGGTCGTCGCCGTCGCCCGCCAGATGGAGCATATCGACCGGTCCGGCGCGGCCGTGGAGCCGGGCGAAGCGCCGGGCGAGGGGCCGCCCGGGACCGGATCGGCGGCGCCCTCCTAAGATGGAGTTCGACGCGACCGACCCGCACGTCACGTACGACAGGGAGGAGCCATGACCCTCGACCTCAACGGGCTGATCCCGGCGACCGTGCTGCCCATGCACGCCGACGGAAGCATCGACGAGGATGGACTGCGCTCGTACATCGGCTGGATCGCCGAGCAGGGACCGGTCGCGCTGGCGATCAACGTCGACACGGGCGAGGGACCGCACCTGACCCACGACGAGAAGGTCCGCGTCCTCCAGGTCGTGCGGGAGGTCACCGCCCTGCCGATCGTCGCCGGCCTCGCCGGACCGTCGACCGACGCGGCCGTCCGGCAGGCCCGGGACTTCAAGGCGGTCGGCGCCGACGCGCTGCTCGTCTTTCCGATTCCGGCGTACCTGAGCGAGCCGCTCGACGTCCGGGTCCCGGTCGGCTATCACGAGGCGATCGCCGAGGTCGGCCTGCCGCTGATCCTCTTCCAGCTCCAGCCGGCGCTCGCCGGGCTCAACTATGAGCCGGAGACGCTCCGGGCGATGGCCTCGGTCGAAGGAGTGGTCGCGATCAAGGAGGCCTCGTTCGACGCGCGCCGCTTCGTCGACACCGCCCGCCTCGTCGCGGAGCTGCCGCGACCGATAACCCTGCTCACCGGCAACGACAACTTCATTCTCGAGTCGTTCATGCTCGGGGCGACGGGAGCGCTCATCGGCTTCGGCGCGGTCATGACCCGCGAGCAGGTGGCGATGATCGACGCCTGGAACGCCGGCCGGATCGGCGAGGCTCGCGAACTCGGCCGTCGCGTCCAGCGCCTCGCCGACGTCGTCTTCGCCCGGCCCGTCGGCGACTACCGCGTCAGGCTCAAGGAGTGCCTCCGGATCCTCGGCGTGGTCGAGGCGGCCCACGTCCGCCGGCCGCTCATGCCGCTC
>DASTVH010000339.1:0-3126 GCA_035759195.1 Candidatus Limnocylindrales bacterium | reverse complement strand
GCGACCAGGCCGATGAGGCCCGCCCGCCAGCTGCGGAAGTAGAGGAACATCACCAGGGCCGCGAGCACGAGGCCGGCGCCGAGCGCCAGCCCGACGTTGCCGATCGCCTGCTCGACGAACGTCGCGGGACGATAGATCGTCGTGTCGATCGCGATGCCGGGCAGTCCGGGACGCAGCGCCTCCAGGGCAGCCTCGACGTCGCGGGTGACCGCGACGGTGTCGGCGTTCGGGAACTTCTCGATCACAAGCACGAGGCCGTCGCCGTCGTTCACGACGGCGTCGCCGATGAGCAGCTGGTGATCCTCCACGACGTTGGCCACGTCGCCCAGGCGGACGGTGGCGCCGTCGGTGAACTCCGGAGGGATACGGATCTGGGCGAGGTCGTCGGCCGTCCGGATCGGGAAGACGTGCTGGACGCCGAGACGCTGGTTCGGCGTGTCGATGAAGCCGCCGGTGCCCGGGGTGGACGCGTCGAGGTAGGTGAGCGGCGAGACCGCGAGCGCGTTCCCGGTCGCCTCGATCACCGCCTGCAGGCCGACGCCCTCCGCCCGCATTCGTTCCGGATCGACCTGGACCTGGAGCTGGCGTTCGCGCATCCCGAAGATCGCGACGTTGGCGACGCCCGGCACGCCGACGAGGCGGGGTCGGACGGTCCACTTGGCGAGGATCGACATGTCGATGAGCGACACCTCCTGCGACGCCATCGACACCATGAGCAGGCGGCTCGCCGACGAGAGGGGCTGGAGCATCTGGGGCGGCTTCGAGACGTGCGGCAGGGCATGGGCCTGGGTCAATCGCTCGGCGACGACCTGGCGAGCCTCGAAGATGTCGGTGCCCTCCTCGAAGATCAGGACGATCGAGGAGAGGCCGGCGACAGACTCGGAGTGGATCTCGTCGAGGAAGGCGACGCCCTGGAGCAGGTCGGCCTCGAGCGGCACCGTGATGAGCTGCTCGACCTCCTCGGCAGACAGCCCGAGCGCCTCGGTCTGGACCTCGACGTATGGCGGGACGAACTCGGGGACCACGTCGCGTGGCATCCGCGGCAGGAGCAGGACGCCGAAGAGCATCGTCACGGCGGCCAGTCCGAGGACGAGCCCGCGATAACGCAGGGCCCACCCGACGATCGCTCGCATCATTGCGTCGACCTCCCTCTGTGCTGGACGGTGGTGCGTGCACGCGCCACGAAATTGCGGGCCACCGGGCGCGGCCGACCGGTGAGCGCGTAGCCGTCTGTTCCCTCGGTTCCCACGCGCCACTCCCGATGTGACACGGCCCCCCAGTGGCGTCACCCGTGCGGCGGAGCGGGGCCGCGACGGGCTGTCCCGGCCGATCGGACCCCTCCAGCGTGCCGCGGATCAGGTGCCGCGATGGGCCGCCGGCACAGTCGCCTGGCGGTCCCGTCCCTCAACTCACGCTGCCGGTTCCGGTCGGTCGGCGTCTTGGATGATTGTCCCCACCTAACCCCATGCCTATACTCAAATTCGGCCATTCGAGGGGACACAAGTGATCATGGGGGCGGTCCGTGGCCTGACCGGCGTGAGGCGCGCCGGAGGGCGGGAGGGGTTCGATCCGGTGGCGGCCCGCCGGATCATCGACGGGGTCGCATACCTTCTCGCCATCGCGACGTTCGGGCGGCTCGGCGATACCGAGATCCTCCTCGAGGCGATGTGGGTCACGCTGGCGATCGGCGCGTTCGTCTACGGCCTGCGAACCGCACTTCACCGGATCCTCGTCGCGGCCGTCGTCGCCCTCACGTATTCGGCGGTCACGGCCTCGGTCGGCCTGCCGCCCGAGATCGAGCCGCTCGACCTCGGCGAGTGGCCGCTCATGGTCGCCATCTCGGTGATCGTCGCAGTGATGGCCGACCGCCTTGCGACGTCGACGCGCCACTACGCGGCACTCTACCGGCAGGCGAGCGACCGTCTCCTCGGGGCCCACGAGGAGGAGCGGGCCCGTGTCGCCCGCGATCTTCACGACGGCGTCGGCCAGACCCTCACCGCGATGATCCTCACGCTCGATGCCGCCGAGGATGCCCTGCGGGAGCCGTCGAGCGCTCAGCCGTCGCCCGCCGCCGCGCCGATCCGCCGGGCGCAGATCCTGGCGGCCGCCGCCCTCGAGGAGGTCCGCGACGTCGCGGCCCAGCTTCGGCCGGCGCGGATCCACGAGGTCGGGCTGGGGGCGAGCCTCTCGAACCTTGCCCTCGACGCCGGCCGGCCCGTCGAGCTTCGGCTCGATCCCGCCGACCTGCCGCCGGGTCTGCTCGAACCCGCCTTCGAGATCGACGCGTACCGGATCGCCCAGGAGGCGCTCGGCAATGCCTCACGCCACAGTTCGGCGCGACACGTCTGGATCGACGGCGGCGTCGCCGAGGGCCTGTTCTGGATCGAGGTCGGTGACGACGGGAAGGGGTTCGACACGGCCGCCGGCCGGCACGGCCTGGGCCTCGACGGGATGAAGGAGCGGGCGGCCATCCTCGGCGGCCGCCTGGAGATCCGGTCGCGGCTCGGCGGCGGCACGATCGTCGCGTTGACGGCGCCGCTGCCGGATCCGCCCGAACCCCAGGCCGTCGCCGACCGGCCGGCGGCCGTCCGGCCCGTCGGCTGATGGCCCCCGACGCGCTGCTCGCCCGCAAGACGATCCGGGTCGGGCTCGTCGACGACCATCACCTCGTCCGCGAGGGGCTGCGGCTCGTTCTCGCCGCCGATCGCCGGTTCGAGGTCATCGGCGAGGCGTCCACGAGTCGCGACGCCTATGAGCTCGTCCGCACGGCCCGGCCGGACGTGATGCTCCTCGACGTGTCGCTCCCGGACGGGGATGCGATGCCGCTGCTGCGGGATCTCGCGACCCGCCATCCGGAGGTCCGCGTCGTCGTACTCTCGATGCACGGCGACGGCGAGACGGTCCGCCAGGCGCTCGGGGCGGGGGCCGCCGGCTACCTCGTGAAGGGCGCCCATTCCCACGAGCTGTTCGCGGCGATCGCCGCGGTGGCCCGCGGCGAGCGGTACCTCCACAGCAGTGTGACCGGCGCGATCGTCGACGACGCGATCCGCTGGCAGCGGACCGGCAAGTTGAGCGCCCGCGAGCGCGAGATTCTGCGCCTGCTGGCGTCCGGCTACCCGCCGGCAG
>DASTVH010000338.1:0-3946 GCA_035759195.1 Candidatus Limnocylindrales bacterium | reverse complement strand
AGTCGAGGTGGATGCCGCAGATCCGGTAGCCGCTCGCGGCGAGGGCGAGCGAGGTGGCCTCGCCCATCCCGCTCGAGGCGCCGAGGATGAGCGCCCAGCGCTCGCGGTCGTCGGTCATGGCGTTCTCCGGGTCGTCGGTTCGGGTCGCCTGCCGGGGGGCCCGGGCGGCCGGCCGAGTCTAGCAGGGCCGGTCCCGCCGCCCGGGCGCTTGCGTGCATCCGCGCACGCGTCGGGGGTGCCGCTCCGTCGGCCAGGCGCTGGTAGGCACGAACGGGCACGCGACTACCGGCCTACCAGTGCTGTCGGCACTGTTGGCAACATCGCAGCGGACTGGATGGGGCGGCGGCGCCCCGTTACGCTCGCACGTGATGGCCGACCTCAAGCCCGAACAGATCGTCGCGCTCCTCGTCCCGATCGTCCTGATCCAGCTGAGCCTGATGATCGCGGCGCTGATCGATCTCGAGCACGAGGACCGCCGCGTCCGCGGCGGCAGCAAGCTCGTCTGGGCGCTCGTCATCGTGTTCGTCAACGTGATCGGTCCGATCGTCTACTTCGTCGCCGGGCGGGAGGAGTCGTGATGGCCGGAGCGCCGGCCGGCGGGACGGGCGGACCCGCCACGGCCGCCGCCAACGCAACGCCCGGGCCGGCGATCCAGGCCGCGCAGCTGACAAAGCACTTCGGATCGATCCTCGCCGTGGACCGGCTCGACCTCGAGGTCCCGCGCGGCTCGATCTTCGGCCTGCTCGGTCCGAACGGCGCCGGCAAGACGACGACGATCCGGATCCTGACCGGCCTCGCCCGCCCGACGAGCGGCACCGCGTCGGTCGCCGGCGTCGAGGTCGGGCTCGACCAGCCCGCGCTGCGCCGGCGGATCGGCTACCTGGACCAGGACCCCCGCTTCTACGGCTGGATGAAGGGCCGTGAGCTCCTCGAGCTCGTCGGGCGGCTCCACGGCTTCACCGGCGAGGAGCTGCGCCGGCGTGTCGGGGCCGCGCTCGAGAGAACCGGCCTGACGGCGGCCGCCTCCCGCCGGATCGGCGGCTACTCCGGCGGCATGCGCCAGCGGCTCGGCATCGCCCAGGCGGTCATCCACGAGCCGGCCATCCTCTTTCTCGACGAGCCCGTGAGCTCGCTCGACCCCGAGGGCCGGCGGGACCTGCTCGAGCTGATCGAGGGGTTGCGCGGCGACGCGACCGTGGTCTTCTCGACCCACGTCCTCGCCGATGTCGAGCGAATCTGCGACCGCGTCGCGATCATGAATCGCGGCCGGCTGGTCACGGAGGGGCCACTCGGCGAGCTGCTCGCTGCCCACGCCCGCCCCGTCTACCGGCTCGACCCCGCACCCGGCCAGTCGGCGTCGGTCGAGGCTCTCGTCGCCCGCCTCCGGGCAGCCCCATGGGCGACCGAGGTGACCCTCGGGGACGGCTCCGGCCTGCGCGTCTCGGTCGGCGACCCGGACGCGGCAGCCCGGGAGATCCTGCCGGTCGTCGTGTCGGCGGATGTCGTGCTGACCGCGTTCGAGCAGGTCCGGCCGACCCTGGAGGAGGTCTTCCTCGCCCTCGTCGGCCCGCCGTCGCCCGACGACCTCGACGGCCGGGGCTTCGTCCGCTGGCGGGAGGTCGTCAAGGAATGACAGGTTTCGGCGTGCTGCTGCGCAAGGAGCTGCTCGAGCAGTGGCGGACGATGCGCCTGCCGGTCGTGACCGCGGTCTTCGTCCTGACCGGCCTGACCTCGCCGCTGCTCGCCCGCTTCACGCCGGAGATCCTCGAGCTCGTCGGGGGCGACCAGTTCCAGATCGTCCTGCCGCCGCCGACCACAGCGGACTCGTACGACCAGTTCGCGAAGAACCTGGGCCAGTTCGGGATCCTCGTCGCGGTTCTGCTCGCGATGGGTGCCGTCGCGACCGAGAAGGAGCGGGGCACCGCCGGCCTGATCCTGACGAAGCCGGCCGGCCGGGCGGCGTTCCTCGTCTCGAAGCTGGCGGCGATCGGCCTGACCCTCGGGGTGGCGACCGCCCTCGCCGCAGCCGGCGCCTGGTTCTACACGCTCGTCCTCTTCGAGCCGCTGCCGGTCGCGGGGTTCGCCGCGAGTGCCGCCGTCCAGTGGCTGAGCCTGCTGGTGTTCGCCGCGATCACGTTCCTCGGCAGCACGCTCAGCCGCTCGGCGCTCGCGGCCGCCGGCCTCGGCGTGGTCGCGTTCATCCTCGTCGGCGTCCTCAGCATCGTCCCGGCCCTCGCTCGCGTCCTGCCGGTCGGGCTGGGTGAGCCGGCGCGACGGCTGGCCCTGGGTCAGCCGGGCGTCGACCTCGTCCCGGTGCTTGCCGCCGCGGTCCTGACGGCACTGCTGCTCGGCGTCTCCTGGCTGGCCTTCCGCCGTCAGGAACTCTGACCACGGCCGCGTGGGCGCAGGGCCGCTCAGATGGTGCCGCCGGCCCGCAGCGCCTCGATCTCGGGCTCGGAGTAGCCCAGTTCGGCGAGGATCTCGGGGCCGTGCTCGCCGAGGAGCGGCGGCGCGGTCCTGATCTCGGCGGGGGTCGTCGACAGCGTGAACGGGAGGCCGACCTGCATCGTCCGGCCGAGGACCGGGTGCTCCACGTCGACGGTCATCCGGCGGGCCTCGGCCTGTGGCGTGGCGAACGCGGTCGGGACGTCGTTGATCGGAGCGGCCGGAACGTCGGCTGCCGCGAGAACCGCGAGCCAGTCTGCCGTCGTCCGCTCCCCGAGGCGCTGCTGGAGCGTCGAGGAAAGCTCGTCCCGGTTCGTGACCCGATCACCGTTCGTGGCGAAGCGCGGGTCGTCCGCGAGGGCCGGCAGCCCGAGCGCGCGGCAGAAACGCGGCCACTGCCGTTCGCTGCCGACGGTGATCACGATATGCCCGTCGGCGGTCTCGAACGCCTGGTACGGGACGATGTTGGGGTGCGTGTTGCCGCGGCGGACCGGCGCCCGCCCCGTGACGAACGCGTTCTGAGCCTGGTTCACGAGCAGCGAGAGCGTCGATTCGAGGAGGGACACGTCGACGCGCTGGCCGATCCCATGGGCCGGACCGGCGTTCCGCTCCCGGCCGGCGAGCGCGGCCAGGAGCCCGACCGCGGCGTGGAGGCCGGCGGCGACATCGGCGATCGCGACGCCGACCTTCGTCGGGACGCCGCCGGCCTCGTCCGGCGCCCCCGTGATCGACATCAGGCCGGCCTCGGCCTGGAGCAGGAAGTCGTAGCCGGGCCGCCCGACCTCCGGCCCCGTCGGGCCGTAGCCGCTGATCGCGAGATGGATCAGGCGCGGGTTGAGCTCGGCGAGGGCCTCGTCGCCTAGGCCGAGCCGGGCCAGGCTGTCCGGTCGGAAGTTCTCGACGAAGGTGTCTGCGGTCGCGAGCAGGCGCCGCAGGATCTCGCCACCGGCCGCGGTTCGAAGGTCGAGGCGGAGGCTCCGCTTGTTGCGATTGACTGCGAGGTAGTAGGCGGCGGTCCGCGTGCCGGCCGCCTCGTCGCCGACCCACGGCGGTCCCCAGCCCCGCGTCGCGTCGCCGTCGGGCGGCTCGACCTTGACGACGTCGGCGCCGAGATCGCCGAGGAGCATCGTCGCGTACGGGCCGGCGAGGACCGTCGAACAGTCGACGACCCGGATGCCCGTCAGCGGTCCGGTCGGGAGGCGGGGCATTCGTCGATGGTAGCGGCGCCCCCCGCGGCGTATCGTCGGAGCATGACGCCACCCCGGCCCGTCCTTCGAATCGGCTGGGCCGTTCACAGGGCGCTGTTCGCGGCGACCCGCGGGCGCCTGGGAACGACGAGGCCGGGCCGCCGGGTCGGCACGCTCTTCCTGCTGGTTCGCGGGCGCAAGTCGGGCACGCTTCGGCGCACCGGCCTCTTCTACGTCGAAGACGGCCCGGCGTTCGTGGTGGTGGCCTCGAATGCCGGCGAGGACGCCGACCCGAACTGGTCGCTGAACCTCCG
>DASTVH010000337.1:0-5430 GCA_035759195.1 Candidatus Limnocylindrales bacterium | reverse complement strand
ACGCGATCGGCGAGGATCCGGCTGATCCGGTTCGTTCCGCGACCCGCCTCACCCCAGCGAGCCGCCCAAGAGCCGATCCAGAAGTCGAGCTCGGTGCCGTCCAACTGCCGTGGGCCTCCTTCCAGCCGGACCACTCCCGTGACTCCGGAGGATACGAGCGGCTGTCCCGCGAGGTTCAACGGCCGATCCGGGGAGGATTCGGCGGGCCGATCCCGGCGAGCTCAGCCGGCGGCGCCGGCGCGCCGCCGGAAATGAAGCGCAACCAGGATCGTGGCCGACCCGATCAGCAGGGCCACGGAGTTCGGGACGATGAGGGCAACGTTGCCGAGGGCAATGCCGTACGCCACCCACAGCCCGAAGCCGACGAGCAACACGAGGAAATACGAGACCGAGACGTCCTGCGACGACCGTCGCTCGAGCATCCGACGGATCTGGAGCAACGGCGAGAGGGCCATGAAGACGCCCCACGAGGCGGCGATGAAGGCGAGCGTGTCGGTCACGAGGGGACTCCCTGTCGAACTCGGAGTGCGCTCGGACCCGTGGCCGCGTTCGCTGGGAGACCAGGAGGAGCGCAAGCGCGGCCAGACCATCTTAGCGCTGCCCGACCGGCACGAGCCTCCCCGTCCGAGCCTGCAACGGAGCCGATACGGCGCGCCGCGACGCGGCGGGGCGGCCGGACCGGGGCTTGCGCGACCCTGCGATCGTGACGGACCATGCCCGCGTGCCCAGCGCTGCGTCGCCGGCGAGCCTCGCCTCGATCGTCGAGACGCTCGAGCGCCTCGCCGAACGGCGGATCGCCCTGCGTCCGGTCGCCGAGTCCGCGCGGGGGCGGGCGGCGCGTTTCGCCGACCACCTCGCGCGCCACCTCCGGGTGCGCGCTCGCAGCCTCGATGCGCCGCTCGTCGTCCTGCTCCTGGGTCCGACCGGTGCCGGCAAGAGCACGCTCTTCAACACCCTCGCCGGCCGCCGGCTGAGCCCGACCGGCGTCCTGCGCCCGACGACGAGGACGGCGATCGTCCTCGCCGCGCCCGCGGACCGGGCCGCCCTGGAGGAGGGCCCACTGGCCGGTCTGGACGGCGGCCAGGTTCGGATCGTGGCCGACGACGGGGCGACGGCTCCGGGCCTCGCCGTCGTCGACGCGCCCGACGTCGACTCGATCGAGCACGCGAACCGGGCGCTCGCCGATCGGCTCGTCGAGGCCGCCGACCTGTGCATCTTCGTGACGACGGCCGCCCGCTACGCCGACAGTGTCCCGTGGACCGTCCTCGGCCGCATCCGGGAGCGGGGCCTCCCGCTCGTCGTCGTCGTCAACCGGCTGCCGCCCGACGAATCGGACCGGCGCGAGGTGCTTGCCGACGTCCACCGTCTGTTCGAGGAGGCCGAGATCCACGGCGCGACCGGCCGGGCCGCCGCGGCCGGCGCTGCCGGCGCGGCCCCGGGCGACGCCCCGCGGCTCGAGATCATCGGCATCGGCGAAGGCCGGCTCCCGCCGGACGGCGAGGCCCTCGATCCGGCGACCGTCACGACCCTCAGCGGGCGGATCGCCGAGCTGCGCGGCGATCGTGAGGCGCGGATCCGCCTCGCCGCGCAGGCCCTCGCCGGGTCCCTCGCGGGATTGGGTCCGCTCGTCGACCAGATCGCCGACGACTGCGCCCACGAGGCGATCGACGCGGCCGCGCTCCGGCGGACGGCCGCCGACAACCACGAGCGCGGCCTCGCCGCCCTGCGCGACGGGCTCGGACGAGGAACGTTCCTCCGCGAGGAGGCCCTCCGCCACTGGCAGGAGTACGTCGGCGCCGACGACGTGACCCGCTTCTTCTCGAAGGGAATCGGCGCGGTGCGGGGCATGATCGCCGGCATCTTCCGGCCCTCGACCGCGCCGGTCGCGGAGGTCCGGGACGCGACGACCGACGACCTGCTCTCACTCGCCCGCCAGCATGCCGCGGAGGCGGCCCGCCGAACGGCGACGGCGTGGGCCGACGAACCGGCGGTCACGGAGGCCGTCGCCGCCGACCCGTCGTTGTGGACGACCTCGGCCGGCTTCGACGAGCGCTTCCGGGCCCGACTCGAGGCGTGGATCGCCTCGATCGCGAGCGACATCGCCGAGACCGGCGAAGGCAAGCGGCGGCTGGCAAAGGGCGCCTCGATCGGGATCAACGCGCTCGGCACCGGGGTGATGCTCGCGACGTTCATCCACACGGCCGGTCTCACCGGCACCGAGGTCGGGATCGCGGCGGGCACCGCGTTCCTCAACCAGAAGCTGCTCGGCGCGCTCTTCGGCGAGGCGGCGATGGTCGAGCTGATCGCGCGCGCACGGCAGCGGCTCGACGCGGCCCTCGTCGCGACCTTCGACGAGGAGCGCGAGCGATTCGACCGGCTCGTCACCCTGCCGGACGAGCTCGAGGCGCTCGAGCGCGACCTCCGCGCGTCCGCCGACGAGCTCCGGAGCCTGCCGGCAGGCCAGTCGTCGGCGGCCCAAGCGGTCGTGGGTGCATCGTCCGGCAGCGCGGTGGATCCGGCCGGTCCGACGGCCGCCGGGTGAAGGTCGCCCAGCCGGCCCGACCCGGCACCACCCCGGAGATCCCGGACTGGGCCGGCCCGTCGCCGGATCGCCCGGGCCTCGGCGCCTGCCTTGCCCGCCTCGACGATGCCGTCGACGCCGCCCGATCGCTGGGCCTCTCGACCACCGACGCCGAGGCCGTTCGCGCGGAGGCCGCCGATCGGCTGCGGTTCCCGGCCGACACCTATCTCCTGGCGCTCGTCGGGGGAACCGGTGTCGGCAAGTCGAGCCTGCTGAACGCCCTGGCCGGGCAGCCCGTCAGCGAGGCCTCCGCGCGCCGGCCGACGACGTCCGCGCCCGTCGCCTGGGTCCCCCGCGCCAGCCGCGGCGACGTCGCCGGACTCCTCGACTGGCTCGAGGTCCGGCCCGAGGACGTTCGCGACCACGACGAGCCGGCGCTTGCCGGCGTCGCCATCCTCGACCTGCCCGACCTCGACTCGATCGAGCGGAGCCATCGGGAGCGGGTGGAGGCGGTCCTGCCGCGGGTCGACGCCGTCGTCTGGGTGACCGACCCCGAGAAGTACCACGACGCCGTGCTCCATGACGACTTCCTGCGGCGCTGGGTGCCGCGCCTCGATCGCCAGGCAGTCGTCCTCAACAAGGTCGATCGGCTCGCGCCCGACGACGCCGAGCGGATCCGGCGCGACCTCGAGCGCGACCTGGCCGGTGACCGGGCCGGGAGTGCCCGACGGCCGCGCGTCCTGCTCGCCGCCGCCGCGCCACCGGAGCGTCCGGAGCCCGCCGCATCGCGCCGCCCGGAGGTCTCGGAGCTCCGCGGCTGGCTCACCGAACAGGTCGAGGCGAAGGCCGTCGTCCGGGCCCGCCTCGGCGCCTCAATCGGGGCTGCCGTGACGGCGCTGGCCGAGGCGGCCGGCGTCGATCCGTCGATCCGGGCGAGTGCGATCCTCGAGGCGGCCGACCGCCGGAAGGCGATCGATCGGGCCACCGACGAGGTCCTCCGGGTCGTCGACCTGCCGAGCCTCGAGCGGCAAGCCGTCGCGGCGACACGAGCCCGGGCCCGCGCCCGCGGAGCGGGGCCGGCCGGCGCCGTCACCTCGCTGCTGTATCGCCTGTCCGGCCGCGAACGTCGGGTCGCCGATCCGGCCGGCTTCCTCGCCCGATGGCGAGACCGCGGGTCGCTCGCGCCGGCGACCGAGGCCGTCCGTGCCGCCCTCACCGAGCCCCTGCGCCGGGTCGCTCCCGGAACCCGCTCGGTCGTCGCCGGGAGCACCCAGCCGGAGCGGCTGGAGGGTGGCCTGGCGGCGGCGATCGACCGGGCCGTCGCCCTCCGCGGCCGCGACGCGCCGACGAGCCGGGTCTGGCCGTTCATCGGCCTGCTCCAGACGATCGCTACCCTCGTGCTCGCGTTCGCGACCGTCTGGGTCGTGTTGTGGGTCTTCGTCAAGTTCCCGGTCGATTCGGTGGAGGTCCCGGTCCTCGGCATCGTCCCGATCCCGTTCCTGCTCCTCGCCGGCGCGCTGCTGGCCGGCTACCTCGTCGCGCGAGTGCTCGGCCTGCATGCGGGCTGGGTCGGCCGCCGCTGGGCGCGTCGCCTGCGGGCAGACGTGCGGGCCGGCGTGGAACGCGAGGTGGAGTCATCCGCGTTTGCCGATCTGGACAGGCTCGAGTCGGCGCGGCGCGTGTTGTGGAGCACCGCCCGGGCGACGGCAGCGGCCTGCGCCCCGCACTGAGGAACACGCGAACGCGCCCCGCGGACGAACCGCGGGGCGCGTCGGTGTGGGGCCGGTCGGCGGCTCAGCCGGCCACGTCCAGGCCGTCCTGGAGGAAGGCCTCGACCTGATCGGCCGAGATCGCTCGATCGAACGTCAGGATGAGCTCGCGGTCGAAGCCCATCGCGTCGGTGTCGCTCGTGGGCTCCGGCTGGACGAGGACGAACCGGAGTCCGCCGTCGACCTCGTCGATGTACAGCGCCAGCGCGTTGTCGATCGCGTAGTCGATCCACGTCAGCCGCAGGGTCCGCTCGTCGACGTTCTCGACGACGAGCGTGTACGCGTCGACCGAGGTGCCCTCGCCCGGCGTGCCGGACTCGGCGCCGAGGAGCCAGCCGCTGCGATCCACGATGTCGACGTAGACGTCGTGGCCCGTCGCGTTGTCGAGGTCGACCTTGATCGGCATGCCGTCGCTGCCGTTGTCGGTCGGTTCCTCGCTGGGCTCCTCGGTCGGGGCCTCCGACGGCGCCTCGGACGGCTGCTCCGAGGGCTCTTCGGAGGGCTCCTGGGAGGGTTCGTCGCTCGGGGCCGGGCTCGGAGTCGCGACCGGCGAGGGCGTCGGCGCCTCGCTGGCCGGCGGCACGACGCCGCCGTCACCGCCCCGGCCGCCGCCACCGACGCCGAGCGCGATGCCGGCGACGAGCGCGACCGCGACGATGGCCGCGCCGACGACGAGGAGGGGCGCGAAGCCGGTGCTCCGCAGGGAAGGGGACTGGATGCCGTTCATCGGGTTGCCTCAGTTCTGTTCGTCGAGCCCGCGGTGCATCGGGCGTGCTGCGGTGCTCACAAGGGATGAGGCCCCGAGTCAGGGCGTTCTTCAACGGAATCGCAATGCCGGCCGCGATTGCGTACCTCCGTCCATGGGGAGCCGCGACATGTGTCCGACCCGGACCTTGCATCTGCCTGACGTTCCACAGGCGCGGTGGATAACTCCGGGGCCGCTCCCGCCGCCCCGAGCCGCGTCCCACGCCGCCCGGGCCGCGTCACCCGCCGTCCGAGCCGCGTGACACGCCGTCCGACCTGCCGATATTCCAGGGATGCGTAGCGATCTGCGGGTTCGGCGCGACGAGCCGGAGTTGCGCGCCGGATATTCACCCCAGCACTGAACGGGCTCGGGGGCGACCCATCTGCGGCTACTCC
>DASTVH010000336.1:0-6500 GCA_035759195.1 Candidatus Limnocylindrales bacterium | reverse complement strand
GTGATCTTCTCCTCGTCCCAGCCGGCCAGCTCGAAGTGATGGTGGAGCGGCGCCATCCGGAAGACCCGCTTGCCGCCCGAGATCCGGAACCAGGCGATCTGGATGATGTCGGAGGCGGTCTCGACGACGAAGATCAACCCGATCAGCGGCAGCACGAGGATCTGGCCGGTGATGAGGGCGATGACCGCGAGCGTCGCGCCGAGCGCGAGCGAGCCCGAGTCGCCCATGAAGATCTGGGCCGGGTGGACGTTGAACCAGAGGAAGCCGAGCAGCGCACCGATGATGATCGCGCAGAGGAAGGCGAGGTTCGGCTGGGCGTCGGGCTGGTTGAGGAGCGCGACGAGGAGGAACGCGACGAACGCGAAGACGAGCGTCCCGCCGGCCAGGCCGTCGAGGCCGTCCGTGATGTTGACGCCGTTGCTCGCGGCGATGATCGCGAACGCGGCGAACAGGACGTAGATCGCCGGGTCGACGAAGACCGGCCCGACGAACGGGACCGCGATCTGGTCGATCCCGTAGGTCCGCTGGATCATGAACGCCGCGGCGAAGGCGAAGACGACCTGCCAGAGCAGCTTCTGGCGGACCCGGATCCCCTCCCCTGTCTTGGCGTTGAGGTAGTCGTCGAACGCCCCGAGCAGGCCGACGCCGGCGAGCGTCGCGAGCGGCGCGTAGATGCCGCCCTCCGGCGGCCAGCGCAGGAGCAGGTAGAGGGCCAGGATGACGGCGATGAGCAGCGCGCCGCCCATCGTCGGCGTGCCGTGCTTGACCTGGTGGCTGTCGGGGCCCTCGACCCGGATCTGCTTCGTGAAGCCGGTCGCCCTGAGCAGCCGGATGTACGGCGGCATGAGGATGACGACGATCGCGAAAGCGAGCAGCAGGCCCTGGATCAGCTCGACGGTCATCGGGCGCGGGCGTCCAGCCGCTCGCGGAGGTCGTCGACGAGCAGGTCGAGCTCGATCCCGCGCGACGCTTTCACCAGGACGACGTCGCGCGGCCGGAGGCGCTCCTCGAGCGCCTCTGCGGCGGCCGCCCGATCCGGGACCTCGAGGACCCGGTCTGCCGGGAGGCGTGCCTGGCGCGCGCCGCGGGCGATCCCCGACGCTCCAGAGCCCACGACGACGAGCAGGTCGACGATCGCCGCCGCCGCGACCCCGACGCGTTCGTGGCCGGCCTCGCTCTCGTCCCCCAGCTCGAGCATCTCGCCGAGCACGGCAACCCGCCGGCCGGGCATCCCGCCGAGCAGGTCGAGCGCCGCCAGCACGGACCCGGGTGAGGCGTTGTACGAATCGTCGACGATCGTGACGTCGCCGGCCCGGATCAGCTCCCCGCGATGGGGCGCGGCCCATCCGGCCCCCAGCGCGGCGGTCACCCGTTCCCCGCTCATCCCGGCGGCCAGCCCCACCGCCGCGGCGGCCAGGGCGTTGTGGACCGCCAGGCGGCCGAGCGTCGGGATCGCGACCGGGTGCCGGTCGGCGCCGACGACGAGCTCGAACCGCATCCCCTCGTGGCCGGCCGAGACGACGTCGTCGGCGCGAACGGCCGCGTCCGGCGCGAAGCCGTAGGTCACGACCCGGGCCCGCGTCCGACGAGCCATCCGGCGAACACGCTCGTCGTCCGCGTTGAGGATCGCGACGCCGTCCGGGGGCAGCGCCTCGACGAGCTCGCCCTTCGCCCGCTCGACAGCCTCGATCGAGCCGATCCGCGAGAGGTGGACCGGCTGGACCGCGGTCACGACGCCGATCTCGGGCCGGCCCATCGCGGCGAGGTCGGCGATCTCCCCGCCGACGTACATCCCCATCTCGAGCACCGCCGCCTGGTGGTCGGGCCGCAGCCGCATGAGGGTCAGCGGCAGCCCGATTTCGTTGTTCTGGTTGCCTTCGTTCTTGAGCGTCACGAGCTCCGCGGACAGGACCGTCGCGATCGCCTCCTTCGACGACGTCTTGGCGATGCTGCCGGTGACGCCGACGACGAGCGGATCGAAGCGCGAGCGCCAGTCGGCCGCGATCGCCCACAGGCCGCGGAGGCTGTCGGGGACGTGGACGATCGCCGCGTCGGCCGCGGCGGCGGCGGCCAGATCGGCCTCGGTCGGATCATCGGAGACGAGCACGGCAGACGCGCCGGCCGCGATCGCCGCGCCGACGAAGCGGTGGCCGTCGGTCCGTTCGCCCGGCAGGGCGACGAAGAGGTTGCCGGGAACGACGAGCCGGGAGTCGACGGCCGCGCCGAGCACGGGGCGGGTCGAGCCGGAGAGGAGCCGGCCGCCGGTCGCGCGGACGAGGTCGTCCACGGACAGTCCCGGACCTGTCGCGTCGCCGTGCGGCGGAGGCGGCGACGCCGGATCGGTCACGGGCGCCAGTGTGGCACAGCGACCACTCACCGGTCGGCGACGACCGGCCCGGCCGGCACCCGTCGCTCGGGCAGGAGGCCGGGCCGGGTGATCGCGTCGTGGGCGATGCGCCGGAAGAGCTCGAACGACATCACCGGCATCTCGAGCTGGCCGACGCGGGCGATCGTCGGGGTCCCCTCGTTGATCTTCACCGCCACGACGAGGTCCGGGATCCCGGCGTCGCGGCCGATGTAGCCGACGAAGCTGTAGTTGAAGAGGTTGTGTTTCCAGTCGCCGCGACCCTCGCGGAGGGTCGTGTCCCAGATCTGGGCCGTGCCGGTCTTGCCGCCGACGTAGTAGCCGTCGATGAGGGTCCGATCGCGGTAGAACGGCACCTCGGTCACGACGTGGTTCATCATCGTGACCAGCGTCGCCGAAAGCTTCGGATCGATCACCCGGCCCGGCGAGGCCGGCTCGATCTCATGGGTCCCGACGGCCTTCACGACGTGCGGCTGGACGAGGGTGCCGCCGTTGACCATCGCCGCGTAGGCCGCCGCGAGCTGGAGCGGAGTGACCGCGACGCCCTGGCCGAACGAGCCGTTGGCGAGGTCGATCTGCTGCCAGCCGGTGATCCGCGGGTCGTGGACGATGCCCCGCACCTCGCCGGCCAGGTCGACGCCCGTGGGGGCCCCGAAGCCGTACCGAGTCCACGTGTCGTGGAGCGCCGACGAGGCCGCCTTCGTCGTCTCCCCGAGCTCGAGGGCGACCTTGGCCGCGACGACGTTGCGCGACCAGGCGATCGCGTCCTCGAACGTCATCCAGCCCATGCCCCGGCGGTCGGCGTCGTCGACATGGGTGGCACCGCCGTCCAGCTTGAGCGTCCCGACGTCCTTGACCTTGCTCTTCGGCGTGACGACGCCGCGCTCCAGCGCGGCGGACGCGGTGAACATCTTGAACACCGAGCCGGGCTCGTAGACCGAGCTGACGATCGGGTCGATGAAGCGCTCCGGCGTCGTCGCGGCGACGGCGGCATAGGCGTTGCCGTCGTACGAGGGGTACGTTGCGTGGGCGAGGACCTCGCCCGTGTACGGGTCGAGGATCACCGCCGAGACGCTCTGGGCCCGGTCTGCCGCCCACGCCGCGAGGACCTCCTGCTCGAGCGCCAGCTGGAGGCCGGCGTCGATCGTCAGGCGGATGTCCTCGCCCGGCGCGCCCGGGTCCTCGACGACGATCGTGTCGGGGATCGCCCGGGCGGCGATGTCCCGCTGGGCGTGCACGACGCGAGGCCGGCCGCCGAGGACGTCCTGGTAGTACTCCTCGACGCCGTACTGGCCGATGCCGTCCCGGTTCACGAAGCCGAGCATGTGGGCAGCGAGCGTCGATTCGGGCCCGCCGCCCTCGTGGGGATAGACGCGGACCGGTTCGGGTTCGAGGAGCACGCCCTCGACCGTGCCCCGCGTGACGGCCGCCCGGACCCGATCGGCGGCCGTCGTGTCGAGGCCCCGAGCGAGGACGACGTACCGCTTGTCGCTCGTCATCCGCTGGGTCAGGAGGCCGGCCTCGGCGTCCTCGAGCCGGAGCAGGGCGACGAGTTCGGCGGCGACCTCGCGCTGGCGTCGGGCGTTCAGCTCGGAAGGCGTCGCGGCGAGGCGCTCCCGGTCCACGGTCGTGGCCAGCACGACGACGCCGCTGCGGTCGAAGATGTCGCCCCGCCGGCTGGGCGACTCCTGGCGCATCGTCGTCTGGGCGAACGCCTCGGCGGCCAGCCGGTCCCGCTGCGTCACCTGCCAGTAGGCGAGGCGGGTGAGCAGGGCCGCCCCGATCACCGCGAAGGTGACGAGGAGGAACAGGAGGCGGCGGCGGGAGTCCGTCCGTCCGAGCATCGTGCGATGGGTCGATCAGCGATCGTTCAGGACGAGCGGCTCGGCCAGCTGGCCCAGCCCGGCATCGATCGACAGCTTGCGGATCGCCGGCTCGGCGCCGAGCCGGTTGAGGTCCGAGACGAGCTCCTGCTTGCGGACGAGGAGCTGCTGCTGCTCGTCGAGCAGGTCGTTGATGTCGTAGCCGGTCGCCGCGACCCGGACCGACTGGGCGAGCGAGAAGAACGCCAGCATGAAGGCCAGCACGATGCCCCCGAGCAGGAACGACAAACGGTTGGAGCGGCGCCGGGCTCGGACCGCGCCGCGCATCCGGCGGCGCGGGAGCGTCGGCGCCTCGACGACGCGCGGCCGTCGCGGCAGGAGGATCGAGCGCGGTCGTGCGCCCTCGTAGACGGCCATCGCTAGTCGCCCAGGGAGTAGCGGAGCCGCGGCGTCCGCGGATCCATGAACGCGAAGGGGTCACCGGCGGCGGTGGCGCCGAGATCCTCCGGCCCGATCTCGGGCGGCTCGGGGAAGTGGCGTCGCGCCTCGCGCTCGTGCAGCTCGTGCTGGCGGCGCCCGTACGCCCGGCGGCGGCTGGCCTGGTGTCGCTTGCTCACGTGACTCCTCCTTCCTCGTTTTTTTGTTCGGTCAGGCGGCGATTCGTTCGGCGGCCCGCATGCGGGCGCTTCGGGCGCGGGGGTTGGCGGCGATCTCGGCGTCGGTCGGGGTGAGCGACGGCCTGGTCACGAGTCGCAGGCGGGGCGTTCGGCCGCAGACGCACACCGGCAGCGATGGCGGGCAGATGCAGCCCTTGCGTTCGGCGTCGAGGAAGCGCTTCACGATCCGGTCCTCGAGCGAGTGGTACGAGAGGACGACGAGCCGGCCGCCGGGCCGCAGCAGATCGACCGCCGCCGCCAGCGCCTCCTCGAGCGCGTCGAGCTCCTCGTTGACCGCGATCCGCAGCGCCTGGAAGACGCGGGTCGCGGGGTGGATCCGGCCGCGCGGTCCGTGGGCCCGGGGCGTGGCCCGCTCCACGAGCGCCGCCAGCTCCTCCGCCGTCGAGATCGGGGCGGTCCGGCGTGCCTGGACGACGGCGCGGGCGATGCGGCCAGCCTGGGGCTCCTCGCCGAACCGTCGGAAGAGCGCCGTCAGCTCCGCGGCATCGAGGGTCGCCAGCAGCTCCGCGGCCGGCACGCCACGGCCCGTGTCGAACCGCATGTCGAGCGGGCCGCCGGCGCGGAACCCGAAGCCCCGATCGGTGTCGGCCAGCTGGAAGCTCGACAGGCCGAGATCGAAGAGCAGCCCGTCGACGGCCGCAAACCCCTCGGCCGGAGCCACCCTCCCGAGCTCGCGAAAGTTCGCCTGGCGCAGCACGAGGCGGTCGCCGTAACGAGCCAGGCGGCGACCGACTCTGGCGATGGCCGCCCCGTCGGCGTCGAGACCGAGGAGGCGGCCATCAGGGTCGGTCGCCTCCAGGATCCGCTCGGTGTGCCCTCCGCCGCCGACGGTGGCGTCGATCTGAAGGCTGCCGGGAGCAGGCGCGAGCATCGACATGACCTCCTCCGCCAGCACCGGCAGGTGCCCTTCCTTCATCTCTCCTCCACCAACGACGGTCGGATCCCGAGCGGACCCTGAAGACGCATCTGGTACGCCTAGATCCCGAGGCCCTGGAGGGCCGCGGCGAGCGTGTCGGGGTCTTCCAGCCCGCGCCGGTACTCGTCCCAGCGGGCGGGTGCCCAGATCTCGGCGTGGTCGCGCGAGCCGACGACGACCGCCTCGCCCTCGAGGCCGGCCATCTCGCGCAGGTAGCCGGGGACGAGGATCCGTCCCTGGCCGTCGAGGGTCGCCTCGACGGCACCGGCAAAGATGAAGCGGGAGAAGAGGCGCGCCGATCCGTCGGTGATCGGCAGGGTTGCGACCTTGGCCGCCAGCTCATCCCAGCCCGCCCTGGTGTGGATCGCGAGGCACTCGTCGAGCCAGCGCGAAACGACCGCGCCGCCCTCGAGCTGGGCGCGGAACTTCGAAGGGACGGCGAGCCGTCCCTTGCCGTCCACCGAGTGCCGGTACTCGCCGGTGAACACTGCCGGGCTTCCCTGGATGCGGGTTGGTCGTCAGGCGGCGGATGGTCGGTTGCCCCACTTCGGGCCACTTCCTACCACTTTGCCGCATTCTACAGGGCGAACGCCACCCGTCAATGGGCAAGTTGGGGCCGCCGGGCGCAGGGCCGTCGAGGCGCGTCCCGATCTTCGTCGTTGCGCCGGGCGTCCCAAGCGACGGCCGGCCAGCTCCGAGCCCGTCGGAATCCGGCTGTC
>DASTVH010000335.1:0-4004 GCA_035759195.1 Candidatus Limnocylindrales bacterium | reverse complement strand
GGTGGGCGAGCGGCGGGTTGCACGCGCCGAGGATCACGTACGGCGCCACCTCGACGCCGAGCTTTGCCTTGAGCGTGGCCTGGACGTCGATCTCGGTCAGGACGCCGAAGCCCTCGGCCTTGAGGGCCGCCTCGACGGTGGGTCGGTGGTTCGCCACGGACCCGGCCAGGCGGGTGCCGAAGCTGTAGGAGGTCTGGGTCGTCATCGAGCGCTCCTTCGCGGGGCGGGCAGCCCAGAGGACGATATCCCGCGTGGCGAAGTCGTGCGTCGGGTCAGCGGCTCATCGAGCGGTAGCGACGCACCCCGAGCGGGGCGAAGACGGCGATGAACACCAGGACCCAGATGATCGTCACGAGCGCAGGCTCCTGGGCGGCGAAACTGTTCGAGGCGGTCGGGCTCGGGTTGCCCCACATCTCGCGGAGGGCCGCCGTGAGCGTGCTCGTCGGGTTCCACTCGGCCACCGGCTGCAGCCAGGTCGGCAGGGCCTGCGGCGGGACGAAGACGTTCGAGATGAACGTGATCGGGAAGAGGACCGTGAAGATCACCTGCTGGCCGACCTCGACCGTCGGCACGTTCAGGCCGAGCCAGACCCCGAGCCACGCCATCCCGTAGGCGAAGAACAGCAGGAGAGCGAATCCGGCGATCAGGGCCGGGATGCTCTCGACCCGCCAGCCGATCACGTAGCCGGTGACCATCAGCACGACGAGGATGCCGGCGTTGTAGATCACGTCGGAAAAGGTCCGCCCGGTCAGCACCGCGGAACGCGACATCGGCAGCGATCGGAAGCGGTCGATGATCCCCTTGTTCACGTCATCGGTCATGCCGATCGCGGTGGTCGCCGCGGCGAAGACGATCGTCTGGGCGAAGATGCCCGGCATCAGGAAGACCTTGTAGTCGCCGCCGCCCGGGATCGGGATCGCGCCGCCGAAGACGAACGCGAACAGCAGGACGAACATGATCGACTGGAGGATGGCGAAGATCGCCAGCTCCGGGATGCGGGGGACCCGCTTGAGGTTGCGCCAGCCGACGAGCAGGCCGTCGGTGATGGACGCACGCAGCCCGCCGCGGGGCGCCGTGGTCGAAGGTGCGGTCATCTGGGCCTCCCCGCCGGCGCCTCTTCCGGCTCGGACGACTCCTCGGCGGCGTGGCCGGTCAGGGCCAGGAAGACGTCGTCGAGCGTCGGCCGACGAAGCGCGATGTCGTCGATGTGGATGCCGGCCTCGTCGAAGTCGCGCACGACCTGGACGAGGGTCTGGGCGCCGCCGTGGGCCGGCACGGTCAGCTTGCGGGTGTGCTCGTCGAGCGTCGTGTCCTCGCCCGCGTCGCGGGCGAGCAGCTCGCGGGCCGGCTCGATCGCCGCCCGGTCCCGGACGACAACCTCGATCCGCTCGCCACCGACCTGGGACTTGAGCTCGTCGGCGGTGCCCCGGGCGATGATCCGGCCCCGGTCGACGACCGCGATGGAGTCGGCCAGCTCGTCGGCCTCCTCGAGGTACTGGGTCGTGAGCAGGAGGGTCACGCCCTCGCGAACGAGACCCCGGATCACGTCCCACATCCCGAGGCGGCTGCGCGGGTCGAGGCCGGTCGTCGGCTCGTCGAGGATCAGCAGGCGCGGCCGCCCGATGAGGGCGCTTGCAAGGTCCAGCCGGCGACGCATCCCGCCCGAATAGGTCTTCACGACGCGGTCGGCCGCGTCGGACAGGTCGAACTGGACGAGGAGCTCGTCGGCGCGGCGGTGGGCCTCCGCTGACCGCAGCTGGTAGAGCCGACCGAACAGCCAGAGGTTCTCGCGGCCGGTAAGGTTCTCGTCGACCGCGGCGTACTGGCCGGACAGACCGATGACGCGGCGGATCTCATCCGGCTCGCGGACGACGTCGAAGCCGGCCACGGTCGCCCGGCCGGCGTCGGGCTTGAGGAGGGTCGCGAGGATCCGGACCGCGGTGGTCTTGCCCGCCCCGTTCGGGCCGAGCAGGCCAAGGACCGTCCCCTCGCCAACGGCCAGGTCGATGCCGTCGAGGGCATGGACCTCGTTCTTTCGAGAGCGATAGATCTTGACGAGTCCTTCCGCCGTGATCGCGGCTGGGGCGCTCATCGGACCGCCGTCCCGGGCAGGCGGCGGCGTGTCTCGTGGTGATGAATCGTGACGACCCCCGATCTGGGCCGGCCCACGCGGCCGGGCTTGCGGGACGCGCGCGGCGTTCCGGGCATGTTCGTGGAAGCCACGGCACTGTACCGACGACGGCCCGAGCGGTCAATGGACGCCGGTCGGTCCTCGCTGTCGCCTCGCTGCAAGCCCCGGCCCAAGGCGCCCGGCGAAACCGCATGCCTCGGGCTGCGACGCTGTGGGTCACCGACACGACCAAGGAGGACAGACCATGCCCCGCTTCGAGGAATCCATCGACGTCGACGTGCCCGTCCGCGTCGCCTACGACCAGTGGACCCAGTTCGAGGAGTTCCCGCGCTTCATGGAGGGCGTCGAGCGCGTCGTCCAGCGCGACGACAAGTTCCTGGACTGGACCGCCGAGATCGCCGGTCAGCGCAAGGAGTGGACCGCCGAGATCACCGATCAGACCCCCGACGTCCGGATCGCCTGGAAGGCGGTCAGCGGCGACGAGAACGCCGGCGCGATTCTCTTCCAGTCGCTCGATCCGAACCGGACGCGGCTGACGCTCCGGATGGACGTCGACCCGCAGGGTCCCGTCGAGACCGTCGGCGCGGCGCTCGGCTTCGTGGAGCGGCGGGTCAAGGGCGACCTGGAGCGCTTCAAGGAGTTCATCGAGTCGCGCGGGACGGCGACCGGCGCATGGCGCGGCGAGATCCACGGCGAGCGCGTCACCGACCGGTGACCGACGAGCGGCCGGCCGTCGATCCGACGGCCGGCTCACACACCGAGAACGAGGCGGGACGGCCGAGCGCCGTTCCCGACTCGCAGGTCGATCCCGGCGCCTCGGCCTCGACCGACAACCCCGGTCACGTCCAGGATCGCGAGTCCCAGCCGCCGGCCGGTCAGGCGACCGGGTCGGGCGGCGGGTTCGGCGTCGGCAGCGACCGGTCGGCCGGTGGCTCCGGCGAGCCCGACCCAGGCGGCACCGGCGGGGCGTCGCCGACGAGCGACGACCAGACCAAGTGGCTGCGCGACGCGCCGGGAGGCCCCGACACCGAGTAGGGCCGTTCGGCCATCAGCCCCCCGCGGCCGCGATCTCGGTGCGCCGTCGGGCGACGAACGCCTCGATCGCCTCCGTGGCAGCTGGGTCGAGTGGGGGCGGCTCGGAGGCGGCCAGCAGCCGCTTCCAGATTCCGTTCGCGCGTTCGGTGGCCGTGTGTGCCCCGTCCTCCTGCCACGCCTCGAAGTTCCGCCAGTCGGACAGCAGCGGCCGATAGAAGGCCGTCTCGAATCGCTCGAGCGTGTGGGCCGTCGCGAAATGGTGACCGCCCGGTCCCACCTCGGCCATGGCCTCGACCCCGATCTCGGCCTCGTCGACGCGGAAGGGGACGAGGACCTCGGCGATCAGCTGGAGCAGCTCGGCATCGAGGATGAGCTTTTCGAAGCTCGCCGTCAGGCCGCCCTCGAGCCAGCCTGCGCCCTGGTAGAGCAGGCTCACACCCCCCATGACCGCGCCCCAGATCGCCATCTCCGATTCGTACGCGGCCTGGGCGTCGACGACGTTCGACGCGGTCGCGTTCGACGAACGCCACGGTAGTCCGTAGCGCCGCGCCATCTGGCCGGTCGCGAAGGCCGCCTTGACGTACTCGGGGGTCCCGAATGCCGGCGATCCGGTCCGCATGTCGACGTTCGAGGTGAAGCCGCCGTAGACGATCGGGGCGCCGGGTCGGGCCAGCTGGGCGAGCGCGACCATGAACAGCGCCTCGGCGTTCTGCTGGGCGAGCGCGCCGGCGAGGGTGACCGGCGCCATGGCGCCGGCGAGGGTGAAGGGGGGGACGATCACCGGCTGGCCGTGCCGGGCCATCTCGATCATGCCCCAGAGCATCGGCCGGTCGTACTG
>DASTVH010000334.1:0-4630 GCA_035759195.1 Candidatus Limnocylindrales bacterium | reverse complement strand
GGAGGCCGCCCGGGGCGAAGGCGGGACGCTCCTCAACGACGCCGGCGAGCGGTTCATGGCCCGTTACGCGCCGACGCTCATGGAGCTCGCGCCGCGCGACATGGTGAGCCGGGCGATGTACCAGGAGATTAGGGCGGGGCGGGGGATCGGCGGGAAGGACTACGTCTACCTCGACGTCCGCCACCTCGGGGCGAAGGTCATCGAGGAGAAGCTCCCCGACATCACCGACTTCGCCCGCGTCTACCAGGGCGTCGAGCCGATCAACGAACCCGTGCCGGTCCAGCCGACCGCCCACTACGCAATGGGCGGGATCCCGACCGACGTGCTCACACGGGTCACCCGCGACGAGCACAACACCGTCGTGCCGGGGCTCTACGCGGCGGGCGAGGCGGCATGTGTCAGCGTCCACGGCGCGAACCGGCTCGGGACGAACTCCCTCGTCGACCTGCTCGTGTTCGGCCGCCGTGCGGGCCGCCAGATGACGGCCGACGTGAAGGGTGTCGGCATGCCGGAGGTCGCCGCCGACGCCGAGGAGCCGTCGCGTGCCGAGATCGAGGCGCTCCGCGGTTCCGGCAGGGGCGAGAACGCCGCCCGGATCCGCAAGGAGCTGGCCGACGTGATGATGGACAACGTCGGGGTCTACCGCGACGAGTCGCTGCTGGCCGCGGCGCTGCCGAAGGTCCGCGAGCTCAAGGTCCGCTACGGGCGGGTCGCGGTGGCCGACAAGGGCCGGACCTACAACACCGACCTGCTCGAGGCCCGCGAGCTCGGCTACCTGCTCGACTGCGCCGAGACCACCGTCGTCGCGGCGCTCGGGCGGAAGGAGAGCCGAGGCGCCCATGCCCGCGAGGACTACCCTGAACGGGACGACGTGAACTATCTCGCCCACAGCCTCGCGATCCGGGGTCCCGGCGGCGGGCATCCGCAGCTCTGCTACAAGCCGGTGACGATCACGAAGTTCCAGCCGAAACCGCGAACGTACTGACCGGGAGCACGATGCAGGTCGACCTCCGAATCCTCCGCTACGACCCCGAGCGCGACGCGAAGCCCCACTGGGAGGCCTACTCGGTCGAATCGGACCCCAAGGCGGATCGGGTCCTGGACCTGCTGCACCGCGTGAAGTACGAGCAGGACGGGACGCTGACGTTCCGCCGTTCGTGCGCCCACGGCGTCTGCGGCTCGGACGCGATGCTCATCAACGGCCGCAACCGACTCGCCTGCAAGGTCCGGATCGAGCAGCTCGGCAACCGCCGGATCACGATCGCGCCCTTGCCCGGCCTGCCGGTCGTCAAGGATCTCGTCGTCGATATGGAGGGCTTCTTCGACAAGCTGCGGAGCGTCCAGCCGTTCCTCATCGAGGCCGGCCCCGCGCCGGCTCGCGAGCGGCGCCAGTCGCCGGAGCAACGGGCTCGCTACGACGACACGACGAAGTGCATCCTGTGCGCCGCCTGCACGTCCTCCTGCCCGTCGTTCTGGGCCCAGCCGGCGTACGTCGGGCCGGCCGCGATCGTCAATGCCCACCGGTTCATCTTCGATTCGCGCGACGCCGGGGCCGAGGAGCGACTCGAGATCCTCGCCGACAAGGATGGTGTGTGGCGCTGCCGGACGATCTTCAACTGCACCGATGCCTGCCCCCGCGGGATCCACATCACCCAGGCGATCCTCGAGGTCAGCTCGGCGATCGTGGAGCGGCAGGCCTGAGCGGGACGCTGTTCCCGGAGCTCGATCCGGGGCCGGACGACGCCGATCGACGAACCCTCCGCCTCGTGATCCGGACCGACGGGGCCGCCCGCGGCAACCCCGGCCCGGCGTCGGCGGGGGCGGTCCTCATCGACGCCTCGCGGCCCGACGCCGGCGACCCCCGGGCTCCGGCCGATGCGTCGATCTCGGACTACCTCGGGATCCAGACGAACAACGTCGCCGAATATACCGGCGTCGTCCGGGCCCTCGAGCTGGCCCGCGAGCTTGGCGCCCGGGAGGTCGCGATGCTCCTCGACTCGAAGCTGATCGTCGAACAACTGGCCGGCCGCTGGCGGGTCAAGGACGCGAAGCTCATCCCGCTCTGGGAGTCGGCCCGGCGGACGCTCCGGGGCTTCGACCGATGGTCGGCCGTCCACGTCCCGCGCGCTCAGAATTCGGCCGCCGACGCGCTCGCGAACGAGGCAATCGACCGGGTGGCGGCGGGCGGGCCGGCATCGGTCGTCCGCCGCCCGGACTGGGCCGCGCCCGCCTGACGACGCGGAACCGTGCCCGGCGGCCGCCCGTCTTCGGGCCATGAAGACCGCCCTCGCGCTCCTGTTCGGCCTGCTCCTCGTGTCGGGATGCGCCTCGGCCGGCCGGTCCGGCCCCGACGGTCCTGCGCCGCCGGCGACGCTGGCCGGCACGTCGTGGAAGGCGGTCGCCGTCGCCGGCCGATCGACCGTCGCCGGTCGCGAGCCCAGCCTCGCGTTCGACGCGACCCAGGTGCGCGGCAGCGGCGGCTGCAACCAGTTCGGCGGGGAGTACGACTATGACGGCGGGCGGCTCTCGTTCGGCGAGATGCCGATGACGCTGATGGGCTGCGACGAGCCCATCGGCTCGCTCGAGACGGAGTTCCTGAAGGTCCTCGGCGGCGGCGTCACGGTCTCGGTCGACGACGGCGGCCGGCTCCTCCTCGAGGGACCCGGCGGCCAGGCGCTCCTCGTCCCGGCGGCCGGTTGACGAGTCGAACACCCGTTCGGGTAGAATCGGAAGGTCAGCGAGGCGGTCGGATGACCGCGCACGACCGGGGCGACCCGGCCGCGTGAGGAAAGTCCGAGCTCCGCAGCGCAGGGTAGCGGGTAACGCCCGTCCGCCGCGAGGCGAGGACCAGTGCCACAGTGACGATGCCGGCCTTCGGCCGGAGAGAAACGCGGCAAACTCTACCCGGAGCAAGGCCAAATAGGAGGGCGCAACCCGGTTCGCCGGGGGAGAGGTGCGCTGCCCAGCCCTCGGGTCGGCCGCATGAGCCGGCGGGCAACCGTCGGCCGCAGATGGATGGTCATCCCCGCCCTCGGGCGGGACAGAACTCGGCTTACAGACCGCCTCGCTGACGACCTCTCAAAGACCGACGACCATGAGCGAGCGACCGGGCTGCTGCTCAGTCCTCGTCCGGGCGGAACGTGTGGGGCGCGGTGCAGGTGTTGCAGATCGGGGCGGCCGACTCGAGATCGCCGAGGGGGATCGGCACGCGGCGATCGGGCAGAAGGCACTCGACGTCGTAGAGCCGCTCGCGGCCCGCCTGGACCTCGATCAGGCGGCGGAACGTGCAGCGCTTGATCCGCTGCGGCGCGAGTCGGTACGCGTCGGGGTCGGGTGTCACGACCGGGAGCGGGAGTGCCATCGGGAGCGAGCGACGCCTCGAATGAAGCCGGCGGGCACGGGGCCCGATCAGGCGGCGGAGCCTAGCACCAGCGCAGTTGCGACGACAACCTCCCAAACGTACTAGACTCCGGCCCGGTCACCCAGCGGCCGACGGAGGGCAGTCGTGGAGCACGATGCGCGCGGCCGGTCCGCGGCGTCCGCCATCGCGCCGCCGCCGGTCCTGATGAACCTGGCGGACCCGGCGGAACGGTCGCCCAATCCACAGACGTGCCCGTTCTTCCGGTCGATCGGCGCCGGCGGCGCGCTCATGCCGCCGATCGAGGTGCCCGACCCTGCGAACCGCTGCCTCGCCGTCGCCGAGGCCAAGCCTCAGTCGATCCGCCAGCAGCAGCTCGTCTGCCTGACCGACGGCCACGTGAACTGCCCGCGGTACCTGCGTGGGGCGCTCGTCTCGAGCCAGGTCACGCCGCACAGGCTGCCCCGGCCGACCGCCTCGCCGCCGGTCATCGCCTCGGTGCTGGTCCTCATCCTGTCGGCGGCGGCGTCCGTCGGCTTCCTCCTGGCGAACGGCGGCATGGCCCTCGCCCTGCCGTCGAGCGGCCCGGGCGGCGTCGCGGCGGGCAGCCCCTCGCCATCGGTCCCGCCGGAGGCGAGCGTCGTCCCGCAGCCGAGCAACGCCTCCCCCTCGCCGGCGGATCCCTCGCCGACGCGTCCCGTGACGGCGCCGCCCGCGTCGCCCGAGCCGACCATCGCGCCGTCGCCCCCGCCGTCGCCGACACCGGGTGCGACGCCCGGTCCGACGCCGGCGCCGACACCCGCGGCAACGAGCGATCGATATGCGGTCCTCGAGCCCTGCCCTGGCGCGCCGGACTGCTGGATCTACACGGTCCGGCCCGGCGACAACTTCCAGAGCATCGTCAACTGGTTCGGCGTCCCGTTCGACACCGTCGTGGCGATGAACCCGCAGCTCGGCGACGTGGCGACCATCCACGCGGGCGACCGAATCCGGGTTCCGCCTCCGACGCGCTGACGATTCGTCGGCGACGCGGCGAGACCGCGCCGAGCCCTGCTCCGGTCCGTGGTTCTGTTCTCATACGCCCCCGCCGAATCGCGATCCCGCGATCGGACCGCCGAAGGCCCGGTAGCGGCCGGAACTGGTCATCGGCCCCGCGGGAGAGCGTCACAGCGCCGACTGCGTGGTGCCCCTGGCTGGCGCTCTCGGGTAGCGTTCGATCGTGCCGGAGGGGCCGGCCGTGTGGGCCTGGACTCGGGCCGCGCGCCCGCGGGC
>DASTVH010000333.1:0-11136 GCA_035759195.1 Candidatus Limnocylindrales bacterium | reverse complement strand
CGCGGCCGAGCGCCACGGCCTAGATTCAATCCCGACGAAACGAGTCGGAATTGGCCGATTCGGGCTAGACTTGGCGAGCGCATGGACGACCTGTACCGCGACTACATCCTCGAGCACTATCGGCGGCCCCACAACTTTGGGGTCATCGAGGATCCGACCGCGTCGATCGAGGGCAACAACCCGCTCTGCGGCGACCGGATCACGCTCCAGCTCGGGATCAGCGACGGCGTCGTCGAGCGCGTCGGGTTCACGGGGCGCGGCTGCGCGATCAGCCAGGCAAGCGCGAGCCTATTGACCGACGAGATCAAGGGCAAGCCGGTCGTCGACGTGGCCGCGTTCAGGGCCGACGACCTCCTCGACCTGCTCGGCATCGAGATCAGCCCGGCCCGCCTTAAGTGCGCGATGCTCAGTCACGACACGCTCCAGAAGGCGCTATCCGAGGCCGGCGTGGCGCCGGCCGACGCGGCGGCAACCGCCCCGGCGGAGTCGAACGTATGAACCGCGTCTGCGTGGGCTGCTGCGAGTGTCGCCGGCCGGCCTAGCCGGCGAACCCGTCGTCCACCCGCCCTGCCGGGCCAGCCCGGCAGCCCGTCGTCCCATCGGAGCCGCACCAGCCAATGCCACGAACCTACGCCGACCTCCTCAAGGAGGCCCGAGCCACGATCCGCGAGGTGACCCCGCAGGAGGTCGACGCCCTGCCCGAGGGCACGACGATCGTCGACGTCCGCGAGGCCTCCGAGTGGGAGCAGGGCCACCTCCCGAACGCGGTCCACATCAGCAAGAGCTACGTCGAGCAGCAGATCGAGGGCGCCGTCCCCGATCGCGACGCGCCGGTCGTCCTCTACTGCGCGGGCGGAATCCGCTCACTCTTCGCGGCCCAGACCCTCGAGCAGCTCGGCTACACGAACGTCGCCTCGATGTCGGGCGGCTTCCAGGCCTGGAAGTCGGCCGGGCTGCCGTGGGAGGCGCCGGTCGTCCTGTCGGCCGAGCAGAAGCAGCGCTACAGCCGTCATCTCCTGATCCCCGAGGTCGGCTCGGCCGGCCAGGCCCACCTCCTCGAGTCGAAGGCGCTGTTCATCGGCGCCGGCGGTCTCGGCTCGCCGGCCGCCCTCTACCTGGCGGCCGCCGGCGTCGGCACGATCGGGATCGTCGACTTCGACGTCGTCGACCTCTCGAACCTCCAGCGCCAGATCCTCCATACGAACGAGCGGGTCGGCGAGCGCAAGACCGAATCGGCCCGCAAGTCGATCACCGCCCTCAACCCCGACGTGAACGTCGTGCTCCACGAGGAGATGCTCGTGGCCGACAACGTCGAGCGGATCATCCACGGCTACGACGTGATCATCGACGGTACCGACACGTTCGAGACCCGCTACCTCCTCAACGACGCCGCGGTCGCGAAAGGCATCCCGGTCATCCACGCGTCGGTCTTCCGGTTCGAGGGCCAGCTCACGACGTTCGTCCCCTTCGAGGGGCCGTGCTACCGCTGCCTCTACCCGACGCCGCCGCCTCCCGAGCTCGCCCCCGGCTGCTCCGTCGCGGGCGTTCTGGGCGTCGTGCCCGGGATCATGGGCATGCTCCAGGCGAACGAGGCGCTCAAGGTCCTGCTCGGGATCGGCGACACGCTCGCGGGCCGGCTGCTCCTGTTCGACGCGCTCGAGTCGGAGTTCACCGAGCTGAGGCTCCGGCGCGACCCGAACTGCCCGGTCTGCTCGACCGAGGCGGTGGCCGCCCGGGCCGAGGGTCGACCGCTGGAGGTTCCCTCGTTCGCCGCCGCCGGAAGCGGCGCGGCCGAAGGTGGGACGTTCGTCCTCGGGGGCCAGGCGTGAGCGTCGTCAAGATCCCCGCCGTGCTCCGGCCGCAGGTCGGCGGCAACCGCGAGCTCGAGCTCGGCGGGGCATCGGTCGGCGAGGTCGTCGACGGCCTCGTCGCCCAGTTCCCGGGCCTCCGCGGCCAGCTCCTGACCGACGCGGGCGAGCTCAACCGGTTCGTCAACGTGTACGTCAACGGCCAGGACGTCCGCTACCTCGACGGCCTCGCGACGCCGGTCGGCGAACGCGACGAGGTGCGGCTGCTGCCGGCGATGGCGGGCGGCTGAGCGTGGGCGCCCTCCGGGCGCGGGAGCTGCGCGGGCTGGCCCACGGGTCGTCCGAGCCGATCGACGCCGAGCACGACCACGTCCACGCCCACGACGACCTCGCGCCACACGGGGGCCGTTACGACGACATCCTCGGGGCGATCGGCCACACGCCGCTCGTGGAGATTCCCCGGATGTCGCCGAACGCGGACGTCCGGATCTACGCGAAGCTCGAGTCGACGAACCCGACCGGTTCGGTGAAGGACCGCGTCGCGAAGTACCTCGTCGAGGACCTCGAGGCGCGAGGCCTGCTCGGGCCCGACTCGATCATCCTCGAGCCGACGTCGGGCAACACCGGGATCGCCCTCGCGATGATCGGCCGGCGGAAGGGCTACCGCGTCGCGCTCGTCATGCCCGACAACGTCACGAACGAGCGGCGCCAGATGGCGGCGCTCTTCGGGGCCGAGGTGATCGACTCACCGGGCGCGCTCGGCTCGAACGGCGCGATCGCGCTCGCCAAGCACCTCGTCTCGAAGGATCCCCGTTTCGTGATGCCCTACCAGTACGGCAACGAGGCGAACCCGCGGGCCCATTACGAGACGACCGGCCCCGAGATCCTCGCCGACTGCCCCGAGGTCGACGTGTTCGTGGCGGGGCTCGGCACGGGTGGCACGCTCATGGGCGTCGCGCGGTTCCTTCGGGAGGCGAAGCCGGGCGTCCGGATCGTCGCGGCGGAGCCACTCCCCGGGGAGCTGGTCCAGGGCCTCCGTTCGCTCGACGAGGGCTTCATCCCCGAGATCCTCGATCCGTCGCTCCTCGACGCGAAGTACCTCGTCTCGAACCGGGACGCGGTCGCGGCACTGCGCGACCTCGTGTTCCGGGAGGGGATCTTCGGCGGGCCGTCGTGCGGGGCCGTGCTCGTCGCGGCGGCGCGGGAGGCCCAGCGGATGAGCGGCGGGACGATCGTCGCGCTGCTCCCCGACGGCGGCTGGAAGTACCTCTCGGCGGGGACGTTCACGCGCGACTTCGACGAGATGGCCGCCGACCTCGAGGGCGGCGTCAACTGGTGGTGATGGGCGTTCCGGTCCGACCCGTCCGTCTCGCCCCGTCGGCGCCGCCAAACTCACCTCGGTTCCTTATGACCGTGGGTGCATCAACATCGGGTCCGGCGGCACAGGGTTGGGGACGGGCGGGAGTCGCAATGAGTAGTCGGAGCGTCGTTCGGCCGCGGCCGTCCCCGGCCGGGTATGCACCCACGGTCATCGAGATCGGCAGCCGTCGTCGGGCGCGGCCGTCCCCGGCCGGGTATGCACCCACGGTCATCGAGAACAGCCGTCAATTTCCGCCGGCATGCGGGGTCGGACGTGACCGACCTGCCTGAAGGCCACCCCGGCCCCGCGTCGGTCGAGCTTCCGGCCGACCTGGTCCAGGCGCTCGTCGACCACGCCCGCCTCGAATACCCGAACGAGATGTGCGGTGTCATCGTCGGCGACCGGCCGGCGGCGGCGGGCGGCCGGCCGCTGCGCTGGGAGCCGGCCCGCAACCGGGCGGCCAGCCCGGTTCGCTACGACATCCATCCGGACGACCTCTATCGGCTGACCGTCGAAACCGACGACCACGATCAGACGTTCTGGGCGATCGTCCACAGTCACACCCACTCGCCACCGCACCCGAGCGGCACCGACATCGGCCTCGCCTTCTACCCCGACGCGCTCTACCTGCTCGTCTCGCTGGCCGAGGACGAGCCGGCCCTCGCCGCCTGGCGGATCGTCGACGGCCGGATCCATTCGGTCGAAGTGCTGGTGACCCGATGAGACGGATCGCCGCGCGCGTCATCGGGATCGTCGCCGCCCTCGCGATCGGCGCGGCCGTCGCCGGCTGTCAGTCGCCCGGTGCCTCGCCTTCCCCGACCGCCCCCGCCGCCGCACCTGGCCAGGCCAGCCCCGGCTCGTCGCCGTCGACCGCCCCCTCGCACGTCGGGCCTTCCCCGGTCGAGCCGGGCTTCGAGACGCCGGCGCCATCGACGTGACCGGCATCCGGGACGCCGTGCCGCGCCGGCTCGTGCCGCTCGGTCTCGGGGCGGCGTTGATCCTCGTCGGGGTACTCACCGGGACGAACCCGCGCGTCCTCGACATCGTGCTGGGCGGTCCGCCCATCCTCCGCGCGGCCCTGACCGGGATCGCCGCGGTCCTCGGCGCATGGCTCGTGGGCGCGGCGTTGACCCGGATGTCCGGCGACGAGCCGACGAGCCCGCGGCCCTTCCCCGAGATGGTCCGTGGCGTGCGTCTGATCTTCCTCGCGGTCGCCGCGTTCGCCGCGGGATCGGCCTTCCTCCTCGGCCATCCGCTCCCGCTCGTCCTCGCCCTCGTCATCGCCGGCGTCGACGTCGTCGAGACGAGCCTGCTGCTGCTCGTCGGCGGCAGGGCGGATCGGCAGGGTCAGGCGCGGAGCGGGCCCGAAGCCTGATCGGGGCCGGACCTCAGCGCGCGTCGATCGCGATCCGGGCCAGGACGACGAGGGTCGCCGCCAGCCCGATCGCGGCCGCGATGGCCCAGCTCCGGATCGACGGATCGACGACGTGTTCGATGTACGAGAGGATCCGCAGGCCGCCGGTCTTCCGGCGGACTTCCTCCTCCACCTCGAGGAACTCGTCGAGCGTCCGCACCGGCCGGACCGGGCCCCGTTCGGCGATCCAGTCGGCGAGTGTCGCCCGATGCGCCCTCAGCGCAGTGACGGTGCCGCCATCGACCGCCCGGGCCAGGAGATTGGGGTGGTCGATCGGCTCGCCGCGTCCCGTGCGGGTCTCGAGGAAGCGCCCGTCGGCGGTCTGCGACAGGAAGACGGCCAGCGGCCGCCCGGCCCGGCCGACCTCGACCCACGTCGCGCCGGTCGGCTCGGTCAGCACCCAGGTGCGGACGGCGGGGCCGGAGCCGAGACGAGTATCGGTCCCGCCGGCGAACGTGAAGCCCAGGTCGCGGAGCTCGGCGATGAGGCCCGCGACGTCCGGGTCCGGCGCGTCGACGATCCCCGGCGGAACGGTCGGCACGGCGTCGCGGACTCTGGCCACGTAGCCCAGCAGCGTCCGTCGCCGCAGGATCACGACGATGAGCGTGGCGATGGCGATCGAGGATGCGACGAAGACCGGGAACATGAGGTCGGCCGCCCGGGCCGATCCGGTCAGCAGGGCGACGGTGACGATGATGCCGCCGATGGCGTACGCGGCGATCAGGAGCGTCATCGCGGGAGCGTCATCGCGGGAGCGTCATCGCGGCGACCCGGCCGCGAGCGCCGCGATCAGGGCGGCCTGCGTCGGGGTGGCGAGGCCCAATTCGGCCCCGATCCGGGCCGGCAGGGGCGGCTCGAGGTACGTCGCGGCGAGCGTCGGCCAGGCGTCGCGGGCGAAGACCTCGGCCGGGCTGCCGTCGAGATCGACCGTGCCCGCCCGCATCACGACGACCCGGTCGAACGACTCCGCGACGAAGCGCATGTCGTGGCTGATCGCGACGATCGTCCGTCCCTCGGCGGCGAGGCCCGCGACGATCGATTGGACCCGCGCAACCCCGCGCGCGTCCTGGCCCGTCGTCGGCTCGTCGAGGACGACCACCGGCGTGCCCATCGCCAGGATCGAGGCGAGGGCGAGGAGCTTCCGTCGCGAGTACCCCAGGTCGTAGGGGTTCGTGGCCGCCTCGCCGTCCAGGCCCGTGTCCGCCAGCGCCGCATCCACCGCGGCTTCCAGCTCCGCCCCGCGCCGCCCGAGGTTCCGCGGCCCGAACGCGACCTCGTCGCGAACTTTGCCGGCGAAGATCTGGCGGTCGGGATCCTGGAACGCGAGCCCCACGGTCGCCGCAAGACCGGCGACCCGCCGGCCCGCCGCGTCGCGTCCGTCGACGAGGACCCGGCCCTCGGTCGGTCGGAGCAGGCCGTTGAAGTGGCGAACGAGCGTCGACTTGCCCGAGCCGTTCTGGCCGACGATCGCGACCCGCTCACCGGCCGCGATCCGCAGCGACACGCCGTCGAGTGCCCGCGTCCCGCCTGGGTAGACGTGGACGAGATCGACGACCTCGATCACGACGCCGCCTCGAGATCCGCCAGCCGGACGCGTCCCTCGAGCCCCGCCGTCGCCAGGGCCGTGGCCAGTCGCTGGCGGGCCGGCGGCTCGACCCCGATCGCTTCCAGTCGGGGATCCGCGAAGACCTCGCGGGTCGGCCCGTCGAGGACGAGCCGCCCGGCGTCGATCGCTACGATCCTGCTGCAGACCGCGTCGAGCAGGCCGGTCTTGTGTTCGGCGATGAGCAACGACGAGCCGCGCTCCGCGAGGGCCCGGAGCGCCTCGCCCACGAGGCGGGTCCCGGCCGGGTCCAGCTGGGCGGTCGGTTCGTCGAGGATCACGTGGCCCGGACGCATCGCGAGGAGCGACGCGATCCCGACGAGCTGGGCCTGGCCGCCCGACAACCGGCTCGGGTCGCGCAGCGCGATCGAATCGAGCCGGAGGAGCGCGATCGCCTCGCGAGTCCGCTCGACGATCTCGGCCACCGGCAGGCCCAGGTTCATCGGCCCGAGGGCGATCTCCTCGAAGACGGTCGCCGCGATCCCGGAGCGCTGCGTGTTCGGGTTCTGGAAGCAGACGACGACGCGTTCGGCCAGCTCGTGCGTCGGCCGATCGGCCATCGACTCGCCGTCGATCGCCAGGATCCCGGTCAGCTTGCCCCCGATCGAGGCCGGCGCCAGCCCCGACGCGACGAGGCAGAGCGTCGACTTGCCGGCCTCGTTCGGCCCGACGAGCCCGACGATCTCGCCGTCGCCGACGACGAGGTCGATCCCGACGAGGACCTCCCTCGCGTAGCCGGGATAGCGATACGTCGCGCCGCGGAGCTCGAGCATCAGGGCAACCCCGCCAGGTTGCCGGTCGCCCGGAGGACGATCGCGGCCAGGAGCGCCAGGAGCGCGAGAGCCCGGGCGGCGAGCTGGGCGCCGCTGTCGGGGATCCGCCAGAGGAGATGCCGCCGGCCCGGCCGCCCGAACGCCCGCACCTCGAGGGCCAGGCTGCGCTCCTCGACCTCGGTCAGGGACGAGAGGATCACCGGCCCGACGAGGGGCATGATGCCGCGCAACCTCGCCCGGACGCTGCCCTCCGTGTCGAGCCCGCGGGCCCGCTGAGCGGCCTGGATCACCCCAGCTCGCTCGACCATCGCGGGCACGGCCTCGAGCGTCGCGAGCGCGACGAACGCGAAGCGCGGCGAGAGGCCTCGCCGCTCGAGGTCGAGGACGAACGCGCGCGGGTCGGTCGTGAGCCCGAACAGGCCGATGGCGGTCGAGATCGCGAACAGCCGGACGAGCGTCTGGGCCGCGAAGTCGACGCCCTCGGCGGTCGCATCGAACGGGCCGATCGTGAAGAGGACCGTCTCGCCGGCCCGGGTGAAGACGCTGACGAGGACGACCGAGATCGCGATGGGCAGCGTCAGGAGGAACGAGATCCGGACGAGGCGCCCGGCGACGCCGGCGACGACCGCCGCCGGGAGGATCGTCAGGCCGATGATCGCGAGCGGGCCGAGGTAGCCGCCCAGGACGAACGCGCCGAGCGACTGGACGGTCGCGGCGACTGCCTTCGTGAGCGGGTTGAGGCGGTGGTAGGGGGTCGGTGCGGGCGGCGCCAGGCGCTCGAGGAACGCGGCATCGTCCGCACCGATCGTCGTCAGGCGCCCTCCAGCCCGACCGCCTGCTCACCCTGCGGGAAGCGGGCCACGAAGCGCCGGCTCAGCGCGCCGAGCAGGGCGAAGACCACGAAGAACGTCAGCGTCTTGTCGATCGGGTCGGACAGCAGTCCCTGCTGGAGGACGGCCGTCCCGAGGTCGGATCCGGCCTGCTGGAACGCGGCGACGAGGAGGTCGGTGCCGGAGCCGGTGACGCCGCCGAAGACGAGCGTCGAGATCGGCGCCGAGATGATCGCCGAGACGATCCCGGTGACGAGGCCGGCGACGAACACGTACGCCGCGCCGAGGTCCCGCCGCACGAACAACAGGGCGAGCAGCCCGACGAGCGCCCCGACGAGGAGCAGGGCGACGAGCCAGCCGAGGATGACGAATACCGGATCCGCGCCCTCGGCGAAGAACGTCAGCTCGAGGAGGTTCGTCTCGCTGTTCGTGTAGAACGGAATGAAGCCGTACAGCCCGATGACCGTGACGATCGCGACGACGACGATGGCCCCGATCGTGAGGCGGTCCCAGGAGGTGTCGGGACGGCTGCGGAAGAAGCCGAGCCGGCCGAAGATCCCGGCGAGCAGCCCGATCTCGACCGCGACGATGAAGAACGGGGCCGCGTAGTCGGAGTGGAACGGCGCCGGCAGGATGTAGGTCCAGATCAGGTTCGCGAGACCGCCCGTGAGGGCACCGGCGATCGGGCCGGCCAGGACGCCGACGAGGATCGTCCCGATCGAGTCGAGGTAGATCGGCACCTTGAGCGCGGCGGCCACGGTCTGGCCCAGGATGATGTTGATCGCGATCGCGATCGGGATGAGCACGATCGTCCGCGTGTCGAACTGGCTCGTGATCGAGTCGAGGCGCTGCGTCTGAGCGTACTCGACGGCCGCGTAGGCGATGAACCCGACGATGAGGGCGACGATGAACAGGGCGATGAGCGTGTCGTCGGCCGCGATGACGCCGGTGTTCGGGTCGGGCGTCAGGTCGAGCGAGCCGGTGACGTTGATCCCGATGACCAGGACGACGAGGAACGCGACGAGCGCGACGGCCGCGCGGACCCAGCTTGCGGACATCTCCAGCCTCCGTTCCACCGGCTCCGGGCCCTCCGCCCGAAATCCGGCCCTTCTCCCGTCGCCTAGTGTGCTACGCGGAGCGCTCCTCTGCCAGCCGCCCGACGCGGTCGACGAAGCGGTCGAGGAACGTCGTCGCGTCCGCCTCCACGGCGACGTCGAGGTTCGGCGGTCGGCCCCAGACCCGCCGCCAGTCCGTGACGGTCTCGCCGGTCGTGAGCGACCCACCCAGCTCGACGTCGACCGGCAGCGCCTCGGTCCGGATCAGCGTCGGGTCGAGGGCCGCGGCCACCGCCAGCGGGTCGTGGATGAACGCCCCGTAGAAGCCGTCGTACCGCGAGTGGAACTCCATGTAGAAGCGGAGCGCGTCGGCGACGTAGCGGACGACCGGGTTCGAGGCCACCGAGCGGGTTGCGAGCATCGGGTTCTCCCCGCGGGCGAGGGCGAGGGAGTCGTCGGGTGTGCTGCCGGCCCGCCGGGCGAGGGCCACGACGTGGTCGGCCGTGATCTTGGCCCGCTCGGTCACGTCCAGCCCCAGCGCGACGGGGCGGGGGACGGCGGCGTCCGACTCGCGGCAGGCGGCCCAGGCGGCGAAGACGACCTTGGCCGCGTCGGGGTCCACCTGGATGTTCCATTCGGTCGTCGGCGCGGTGTTGCCGGGCGAGCGGTAGCTGCCGCCCATCAGGACGTAGCCTCGCAGGAGGCGCGGCAGCTCCGGCTCGCGCAGGACGGCGACCGCGAGGTTCGTGAGCGGGCCGAGCGTCACGAGCGTCACCTCGCCCGGCCGTCGCCGGGCCTCGTCGATGATCAGGTCCACGGCATGGCGATCCGACAGCGGGCGGGCGGCGACCGGCAGCTCCGCGTAGCCGAGGCCGCGCGGTCCGTGGGTCTCCGGCGTCGTCACGAGCGGCCGGACGAGCGGCACCTCCCGCCCCAGCGCGACCTCCACGTCGCCGCGGCCCGCGAGCTCGAGCACGGCGAGCGTGTTGACGGCGACCTGGCGGGCGCCGACGTTGCCGGCGCAGCAGGTGACCGCGACGAGCTCGGCTTCGGGAGACGCGGCTGCGTAGAGCAGGGCGAGCGAGTCGTCGATCCCCGTGTCGACGTCGAGGACGATCGGGAGGCGGGCGGTCACCGTGGCGGTCGGTCGGTCAGACGGCCACGGGGAGCAGGCGAACGGTCGGGATCGGCTCGTAGGGCAGGACGAGAACGTACTTGCCGGCCAGCCCGGACATCGTCGAGCCGCCGGGCCCGCTGCCGCTCGGCATCGAGAAGCCGCGGCGCGGCACGAACTGCCGGCCGAGCTCTATCGGGCTGAGGGCCTCACGGGGCTTCGGGCTGGGGCCCCAGACGGCGGAGCCGTGGGGGTAGAGCGGGTCCATCACGATCGCCGCGGTCACCGTGAAGTCGTCGCTCGCCAGGGGATCGGCCGTCGCGTGGAAGCCGCTCATGACCCAGGCGTGGCGGCCGCGCCAGACGAGCAGCCCGACCGGCCTGCCGGTCTGGCGGATCGCCTCGGCTGAGAGCCGCAACGCGTCCTCGATCGTCGTGGTGCCGACGAGGCGGTACGGCCCGGCGCCAAGCTGGTTGAGGCCGCCGGCCCAGCCCCGGACGCTCGCGCCGCTGCGCTGCCGGCCGTCGCCGCGTCGGCCGCTGAGGGCCCGGGCGAGGTCCTGCAGCTCGCGCTGGGTCGACGCGGTTCGATCGTTCGTGTCGCCGATGATGTTCAGCATCATCTGCATGCTCGCGCCGACGCACTGGACGAAGTTCGTCTGGGCAACGTAGTCCCGTTTGCCGGCGAGGTCGAGGCGGAACTCGGCGTCGGCGGCGCCGGCGGCACCCGGCAACAGCAGCAGCGCCTGGAGGGCGACGAGGCTTCCGACGAGGAGTCGAGCGGTCGATCGAGGGATCCGGGCGCGCATCGTCCGGGGATTCTACCGGCCGGATCAAATTGCGTCAGCAACCGCTTCCGCGAGCGCCTCGTCGCTCGCCAGCACGATTCGCCAGGCCGGTCGGGCGGTACCGGCCGACAGGCGACGGGCCCACGTGGAGTGGGTCGCGGCGATCTCCGCGGCGGTCGCCCGGCAGTACGACGCGACCCGGAGGCCGTGGCAGGTCCAGCGCTCAGCGAGGCGAGCGGCGGTCGCCTCGTCGTCGAGCCGCGGCAGGTCGGGGCCGTCCCGGTCGGTGACCGAGACGAACGCGCGTGCCGTGCCGCCGGGCCGAACGAGCGCGGCGATGCCCCGGGCGGCCGCCTCGTCGAGGCCGAGCGTGCCGCGCAGCAGCGAGCCCC
>DASTVH010000332.1:0-3717 GCA_035759195.1 Candidatus Limnocylindrales bacterium | reverse complement strand
GACAGCGCTCGTTCGAGCGCCCGCTCGGCCGAGGCGTCGGCGATGACCGCCTCGGCGCCGTCCCAGCTCAGCGCCGCGAGGGCGGCCCGGATCTTGGGGACCATGCCGCCGGCGATGACCCCCCCGGCGATGAGCGACTCGGCCTCGGCCGCGGTGAGGGTCTCGAGACGGTTGCCCTCGGCGTCGCGGACCCCGTCGACGTCGGTCAGGAGGACGAGCTGCCGGGCCCCGAGACCGGCCGCGATGCCGGCCGCGACGTCGTCGGCGTTGACGTTGCAGACGATGCCCTCCTCGTCGCGGGCGAGGGGCGCGACGACCGGCACCTGGCCGCCGACGAGGACCGCGTCGAGCAGGTCGCGGCGGAGTCCGACGACGTGGGCGACGAGGCCCATGCCGGGCACGCGTTCGCTGATCAGCAGCCCGCCGTCGACGCCCGACAGCCCGACCGCGTCGACGCCGAGGTCGCGCAGGCCCGCGACGAGCTCGCTGTTCACGACGCCCCGCAGGACCGCGGCCGCGACCTCGAGCGCCGCCTGGTCGGTGACCCGCAGGCCGTTCTCGAACTTCGAGGGGACGCCCATCCGGTCGAGCCACTCGGTGATCCGCTTGCCACCGCCGTGAACGAGGACGACCGGCCGCCGGCGCGCGACCACGGCGATCTCGTCGAGCACCTGGCGCTGATCGGCGATCGTCGTCCCGCCGAGTTTGAGAACCAGGACTTCGCTCACGTTCGCCCGCCTTCCAGCCCACGAAGTCCGAGGCGGAGCTCACGACGAGCCGCAGCGAGGAGTCGCAGCGCCATCGGCCCGACGTCTTCACTCACGTCGTGTACTCGCTGTTCTCGATGACGTAGGCCTCGGTCAGGTCGCAGCCGAAGGCCTCGCCGGTGCCGTCGCCGAGCCCGAGGTCGAGGCGGATGAGGAGCTCCGGCCCGTCCATCGCTGTCCGGGCGGCCGCGCGGTCGAAGTCGAGCGGGCCGCCGGTCGAGCCGTCGAAGACGAGGTGGCCGGCGATCGCGATCCGCAGCCGGTCGGGGTCGACCGCGGCCGCGGAGCCGCCGCGTGCGGCCGCGTCGAGCGCGCGCATGCCCGCGGCCTCGAGCACGGCCGACTCCGCGAGCCGGGCGTTGCCCGCCGCGCCGGCGATCCTGCCCCAGTTCGGGTCGCGGCCGTGGACGGCCGCCTTGACGAGCGACGACGAGACGACCGACCGGGCGACCGCCCTGGCGTCCGCGTCGTCGCCGGCCCCCGAGACCTGGCACGTGATGAGCGTCGTCGCGCCCTCGCCGTCTGCGGCCTGCTGTCGGGCGAGGTCCCGGGCGACCGCCTCGATTGCGCCGGCGAGGGCCCGTGCCTCGGCCGAGCCGGCTCGGACCGGCGCCGCGCCCGCGGCTCCCGACGCCAGCACGAAGACCGTGTCGTTCGTACTCGTGTCGCCGTCCACGCTGAGCTGGTTCCATGTCCGCGCCGCGGCCGGCCGGAGCATCGCGTGGAGGAGCGCCGGGTCGACGCTCGCGTCGGTCAGGACGACCGCGAGCATCGTCGCCATCCGCGGGTGGATCATGCCGACGCCCTTGCAGATCCCGGACACGCGCACCGACCGGACGGCGAGCCCGTCGGGGTCGGGCAGCGAGATCGTCGTCGTCGCGACCTTCGTCACCGAATCGGTCGTCCGCAGCGCGACGGCCGCGGCATCGAGCGCCTCATCGGTGGCGGCGAGCTCGGGCACGAGCGCGGCGATTCCGGGCCCCACGCGGTCGAGGGGCAGGCGCGTCCCGATCAGGCCGGTCGAGAGCAGGAGCGTCCGCTCGATCGGACCGCCGAGGGCCCGCGCGAGGGCGTCGGCGACCGCGTCCTGGTCGGCGTCGCCGGCGGCGCCGGTGGCCGCGTTCGCGGAGCCGCTTGTCGAGACGACGCCGTCGGCCCAGCCGTAGCCGCCTCGGCCCGAGGGCTCCGTCGCGGCGAGATGCGCCTTCGAGAGCCGAACCGGCGCGGCGGCGAAGGCGTTCGGGGTGAAGATCGCGGCCGCCGCGGCGGGGAGCGGCCGGCCGGCATCGTCGGGGAGCGTCGCGATGATCGCCAGGTCCGGCCGGCCGGACGGCTTGATCCCGATCGCCGCTGCTCCCGCCCGGAAGCCGCCCGGCATCGCGGCCCGCCGCTCGACCGTCGGGAGGTCGACGCGGAGGGCGGGGAGGGCCTCGGGTGGCGCGAGCGTCATCGCTACGGGGCCAGCGGCAGCTGCTCGAGCCCGGCTGTCTCGGCCAGGCCGTGGACGAGGTTGAAGGCCTGGACCGCCTGGCCGGCCGCGCCCTTCACGAGGTTGTCGACGACGCCGATCGCGAGGATGCGGTCGGTTCGCGGGTCGTGGTGGACGAAGACGCGGGCGTGGTTGCTGCCGGTGACCTGTTTCGTGGCGGGCGCCGCGTCGACGACCGTGACGAACGGCTCGTCGGCGTAGGCGTCGGCGTAGAGGCGGTCCAGCTCCTCCTGGGTCACCGCACGGGACGGGCGAACGTGGCACGCGGCCAGGATTCCGCGGCTCATCGGGATGAGATGCGGCAGGAAGTCGACGGCCGCTGCCCCCACGTTCTCGACGCCGGCCGTCGCCCCGAGCCAGGCGAGCTCCTGCTCGATTTCGGCCACGTGACGGTGACCGGAGGTCCCGTACGCCTTCACGCTCTCGTTGACCTCGCCGAACATCATCTCGGGCTTCGGGTCGCGGCCCGCGCCGGACACGCCACTCTTCGCGTCGACGACGAGGTCGGCGATGAGGCCGGCCCGGGCGAGCGGGGCCAGGGCGAGGAGCGTCGCCGTCGGGTAGCAGCCCGGCGAGCCGACGATCGCCCGCGGCGCGGTCCGGAGCGCGGTCAGCTCGGCCCGGTGCAGCTCCGGCAGGCCGTAGACGGCGTCGTCGAGCAGCTCGGGCGTCGGATGCTCGAAGCCGTACCAGGTGGGGTAATCGGCCGGGTCGCGCAGCCGGAAATCGGGTCCGAGGTCGACGACGGTCGTCCCGCCCGCGGCGATCGAGGGCACGAGCGAGGCGGCCGTGCCGTGGGGGAGGGCCAGGAAGACCGCGTCGGCGTCGGGCATCGCGTCATCGATGCTCAGGCCGGTCGTCGCGAGGTGAGCATGCGTCGCGCCGATCGGCTGGTCCTCGCGACCGCGGGCCTGGAGGCCGACGATCTCGACCGCGGGATGGCGGGCCAGGAGCCGGACGAGCTCGGCCCCGACGTAGCCGGTCGCCCCAATGATCCCGACCCGGATCCGCCGCCCGGAGCCAGGCCGGCGGTCCGTCGCGACCGACCCCGCCGCCTCGCGACCCGCGCTCACCGACGCGCGAGACCCCTCGCCGGGGGTCGCCTTGAGGATGGGTCGATCGGTCGGGCCGCCGTCATGACCGCATGAGGATACACGCCGACTGCATATTCATGCAAGACGGTCTTTCTCGCCGCCGCGACCGCCGCCGGCAGGCCGGGCGGGACCGCCGCCGGCAGGCCGGGACGGACGGTGCTCAGGGTTGCAGATCGGTAACCCCTAGTAATTCAGTAGGCATTTCGGTATCGTGGGCCCTCCGCGTCTCAGCCAAGGAGCCCGATCGATGCCCAGCGCCATTCCCGCCGACGCCGCCGCCGCCCTGCCGCCCGGTCGGATGATCGACCCGCGGGGGCACCGGTTCGGGGCGGGGCTCTCGGCGCTGCTGCTCGTCGGCTCGTTCGCC